>JBMCIV010000011.1:0-12979 GCA_048616735.1 Wenzhouxiangella sp.
TGCCGGCCCTGCACGGCAGCGGCCTGGGCGGGCTGATTGGCGCCGTGGTTCACGTACACCGGCGCGCCAGCGCAGAACTGCCGACGCCGCAGCTGACCCGCGCGCTGCGCGCTGCGGTCGAGGCCCACCCCCCGCCCGGCGGCAAGGGCGGGGCGGCCAAGCTGCGCTATGCCCACGCCGGCGGACTGTTCCCGACCCGCGTCGTGATCCACGGCAACCGCACCGCCCAGCTGTCCACGCAGTACCGTCGCTACCTGGTCAACGCCTTCCGCCGTTCCTTTGACCTGACCGGTGTTGCCGTCGACCTGCGATTCAAGGATTCCGACAACCCGTATGCAGGCCGGCGCAACAAGCTCACGCCCCGGCAGCTGCAAAAGCGCAAGCGGCTGCGCACGTTTGCCCGCAAGAGCAAGCGCCGCGGCCAGTAAGCGCGCCGGTACGGAAACCCGAAAGTCGACCGGAACCGGCTACAGCGACCAGGACTGCAGGTAACGCGCCACCTGGTGGAGCAGGGCGGGATCGTCCGGGGTGGTGGCCGAGGGCCAGTGCTCCACCAGCTGCCCGCGCCGGTCGAACAGGTATTTGTGGAAATTCCAGCGCGGCAGGATGTCGGGTCCGATCTGCTCGGCCATGGCCCGGAACAGCGGATGCATGCCTTGCCCGATGACTGAATATTTCGCCGTCATCGGAAACGTGACCGCGTACTCCTCGCGCACGAAACGCGCGATGTCTTCCTCGCTGCCGGGCTCCTGGTCGCCGAAATCATTGCAGGGAATGCCCACCACCACCAGCCCGGACTGCTGGTAGTCCATGTAGAGCCTCTGCAGCGCCGTGTATTGCGGCGTATAGCCGCATTCCGACGCCGTGTTGACGATCAGGATCGGCTGATTGCGATATCGCTCAAGCGACAGCGAGCCGCCTTCCAGCGCGGCGAACGAGTATTCATACACATTCACTTTTAGAATCTCCCGGTGGATTGAGCGTATGCTACCGCCTGGCAGGCCGCGCGGCTACAATGAGCACCATCATGAATGACGCCAAAGCCAGGCTGCTCGACGGGCGTGCGGTGGCCGACCGACTGATCGACCACGTCCAGGCAGCGGTCGCGGCTCACGTTGGCCGCGGTGGCCGGCGACCGGGCCTGGCGGTCGTGCTGGTGGGCGACGATGCCGCCTCCCAGGTCTACGTCGGCCACAAAATCAAGGCCTGTGAGCGCGCCGGCATGCTGTCGCGCTCGCACCGGCTTCATCACGGGGTAGGCCGCGGCGAGCTGCTGGCGCTGATCGATTCACTCAACCAGGACCCGGAGATCGACGGCATCCTGGTACAGCTGCCGCTGCCGGCGCAGCTGGACGAAAAAGCGGTGACGGCCCGGATCAGTCCGGACAAGGATGTCGACGGCTTCCATCCCCGCAACATGGGACGTCTGGCCCAGCGCGACCCGGGCTTGAGGCCGTGTACGCCGCGCGGCGTCATGACCCTGCTTGGCGCCTACGACATCGACCCCAAGGGTCGCCACGTCGTGATCGTCGGGGCATCCAACATCGTCGGCCGTCCACTGGCGCTGGAAATGCTGTTGGCCGGGGCCACGGTCACGGTCGCCCATCGTTTCACCGATGAGCTCGAGCGCCACGTCAAAAACGCGGAAATTCTCTGCGTGGCCGTGGGTAAACCCGGCGTTGTGGACGCCAAATGGATCGCTTCGGGCGCGGTGGTTGTCGATATCGGCATCAGCCGCGATCGCCACGGGCGGATCCACGGCGACCTGGACCACGCCGCCTGCGCCGCGCGCGCGTCCTGGCTGACCCCGGTGCCGGGCGGGGTCGGGCCCATGACCGTGGCGACCTTGCTGCAGAATACCGCCGAGGCCGCCGGGCTGGTGGTGCTGGCGCCTTGAGGTTGTGATGGCCCGATGCACACGGCCCTAGGCGGTCTGGCCCGGCAACTGCGAGAACTGGACGTCGCCCTGACCTGGCTGGAAAAGGGGCTGATCGTTTTCTTGTTCAGCGTCCTCGTCCTGCTGGGGCTGGCACTGTTGCCGATACTTGCGGCCCAGCTGGCCGGCGAGCGGGCCGTGCTCGGATGGATCCGTCTCGTGCTGGCCTGGCTGCTCATGCTGGGGTCGGTGCGCGCGGTGGCGTCTGCCGCCCATCCCGCCCTCGAGCCGGCATGGTGCCGGCGGGTAAAGCTGGGTGCCGTGATCCGGCTCGCCTGCGGGTTGATTGCCGGCCTGGTCTGCCTGGCGTTGGCCTGGGCCGGCTGGAAGCTGCTGGTGCTCGACGTCTCGCTGGGCTCGAGCAGCTGGGCCGGAGTACCCGTCTGGCCGGCGCTGGCCGCCCTGCCGGTCGGGTTTGGGCTGATGACGCTGCGTTTCACGCTTCAGGTCATGCAGGCGCTGGGCCAGATCGGCTCGACGCCGTCGGCAAAGCGATAGATGGTCACCGCCGTTCTGGTTCTTCTGCTGGCGCTGATCGGGCTGCCGCTGTTTGCGCTGGTCGCCCTGAGCGGCTTGAGTGCCTTTCGGCAGGCCGGCCTGGATGAGGCGGCTTTCATGCTGGAGTTCAACCGCCTGGCCGAAGTGCCCGAGCTGGCGGTTCTGCCCATGTTTTCCGCGGCCGGGCTGATCCTCGCGCGTGATCCCAGGGTGGCGCGCCTGGTTCGGTGCGGCCAAGCCCAAGAGGCTGTGTCAGCTGTGGTCCTGGGCCTGGTTGCTCCCGGATTGGGTCTTCTGGTCTTTGCTGCAGCTGCTGCCTTGCTGGTGCCGGAGGGGTCGCCCGGGCATGCGACGCTGCTGCGGGTCGGTTTGCTGGTCGCGGCCATCGTTAGCGCGTTCGCGTTTTTGACTGGGCGTCTGTCCGGACCGAGTGGACGGGCCGATCTTCGTCGGCAGGGACGGGCCGCGCTTGGCGTTGTCTGGCCCCCGGCGGCGCTGGTGGGCCTGCTCTACGTTGGCTGGCCGAATCCGATCGCGGTCGCGGCGCTGGTTTTCGTCTGGGTGACGCTGGACCAGGCCGTGTTTCGCGGCCGGATGAGTCGGGCGCACGTGCCTGAGCTTGTCGTGGCGGGCGTGGTTCGCACCATCCCCGCGGTGCTGATCCTGGGGCTGACGATCGCGGCGACGGCGCTTTGGCAGCATCGCCTGAGCTGGCCGCAGGGCGAGGGCGTGATGTTCGCCCTGATCAGCCAGACCAGCGCCGCTGCGGGCAGCGCGCTTGTGGCCGTGGCCGCCGGCTTTTTGATCAGCCGCGCGATCGCGGCGACGGCGCTGGTCGCGCCGGGCGCGATCCTGCTGGCCCAGGCCAGTGGCCTGGATCTGCTCGTCCAGGGACTGGTGCTGAGCGTCGCCGTGGCGCTGGGCGGCGGTCTTAGACGCCGCGCGGCACGCACGCGCGCGGCGCCGCCTTAGGCGCCGGGCGGGTCAGGCCGACGGTTCGGCGTCGGACTTGCTTGGTTCCGGGCGCTTTTTCTTGCGCGCGGCAGGCTTGCGGGTCGCCGCTTCTTTAGGCTGATCGGACCCCGTTTTTTTCTTTTTCTTCTTTTGACTTGCGGGCTTTTTCTCAGAATCTTTCTGAGCTTTGCTTGCGCTTCCGGTCGCGGTCCGCGAAGAGCTGGCGCCCGGTCGCTCGACGATGGCCGCCACGCCCATGCCGCCGGCCGTGCAGACCGAGATCAGGCCGCGTCCCGAGCCTGCCTGTTCGAGAATGGCGGTCAGGGTGGAGAGAATGCGGGCCCCGGTGGCGGCAAACGGGTGGCCCATCGCCACCGAACCGCCGCGCACGTTCATGCGCGAGCGATCGATGCGCCCCAGGGCCCCGTCCAGGCCGAGCCGCTCGCGGCAATAGCGGTCCGATTCCCAGGCCTTGAGCGTGCACAGGACCTGGGCGGCGAAGGCTTCGTGGATCTCGTAGAAGTCGAAATCCTGGAGCGCGAGACCGTTGCGCGTCAGCATTTCGGCCACCGCCACCGTCGGCGCCATCAGCAGGCCTTCGTCGCTATCGACGAAATCCACCGCCGCGGCGCGGCCGGCGCTCAGGTAAGCCCGGATGGGCAAATCATTGGCGCGCGCCCAGTCCTCGGAGCAGATCAGCACGGCCGCCGCGCCGTCGGACAGCGTGGTGCTGTTGCCGGCCGTCAGGGTGCCGTGCTTGCGGTCGAAGGCGGGCTTTAGGCTGGCCAGTTTTTCAACGCTACTGTCGGGCCGGATGATGTTGTCGCGGACCACGCCGTTGTGCGGTATGACCAGGTCATCGAAAAAGCCGGCATCCCAGGCAGCGGCCGCCTTGCGGTGGCTTTCGACGGCTAACTCGTCCTGGTCCTGGCGCTCGATCTGCCACTCGCGCGCCATGCGTTCGCAGTGCTGGCCCATCGACAGGCCGGTGCGCGGTTCGGCGTTGCGCGGCGGCCGCGGCGCCAGCTCGGACAGCGAGAACCCTTTGAAAGCCTTGAGCTTCTGGCCAAACGAGCGGGCTTTGGAAAGCTGGATCAGGCGTTGGGCAAAGCGGCGCTGAAAGACCACCGGGGCATCGCTGGTGGTGTCAGTGCCGGCCACAATGGCGCATTCGATCTGGCCGCAGGCGATCTGGCTGCCGGCCAGCAGCGCCGCCTGCAGGCTGGTGCCGCAGGCTTGCTGCAGGGTCACCGCCGGCGTCAGCGGCGACAGCGAAGTCGACAGTACCGCTTCCCGGGCCAGGTTCCAGTCTTTCGAATGGGTGGTCACCGCACCGGCCAGGACCTGATCAAGTTTCTTGCCTTTCAGATCGTAGCGGTCGACGACGCCCTGGATGGCGGCCGTGAGCATGTCCTGATTGGTCTGGTCGGCGTAGAGCGTGTTGGAGCGGCAAAAGGGAATGCGCACGCCGCCGGCAATGACAATCTTTCTCAGGCTGGTCTCGGACATCAGGCGGACTCCTCTTGGTCGGTCCGGGAGGACTCCTCGCTGGACCCGGTTTCATCGCGGGCGGAAAGATAGTGCATGGGCCCGCCGCGAAACGGCGCAAACCCGGTGCCGAAGATCATCCCGGCATCGAGCAGATCGGCGTCTTCGACGACCTGGTCTTCGAGACAGGCGCGGCACTCGTCGAAGTAAGGCTGCATCAGCTGCTCGGCGAGATGGTCCAGATCGTAGCCTTCATGGGCGTGCGGGTCGCGCTGCGGCTTGTCCTTTTTCCAGACGTAGAAACCTTCACCGGACTTCTTGCCGAGCTTGCCGTCGTTGACCATCTCTTCTAGCACCTTGCGGTCTTCGGCGGCTTGTTCGCCCATCAGCGTCTCGATCACGCCCAGGCCGACGTCCAGGCCCACCGTGTCGGCCAGCTCGACCGGCCCCATCGGCATGCCGAAGCGCTCGGCTGCGCGGTCCAGGGCCTCGCGCGGAATGCCCTCGCGGTGCATCTTCATGGCGTTGCGCATGTACGGCGCGAGCACGCGATTGACCAGAAATCCGGGTGTCGAGGTCACCGGCAGGGCGTACTTTCCGATTTGGGTCGCAAAACTGCAGCCGTCGTCGACCCGTTCCGGCGCGCTTTTGGGATCGTGGACCACCTCGACCAGCGGCATTTTCGCGACCGGGTTGAAGAAGTGCAGGCCGATCAGGCGACTGGGATCGTCGAGCACGTCGGCCAGCTCGGCTAGCGGAATGGCGGAGGTATTGGTGGCGACGATGGCGTGATCGGCGAGGCGGCCCTTGAGTTTGGCGAACAATTCGCGCTTGGCCTCGCGGTCTTCGAAGATGGCCTCGATGATCACGTCGGCGCGCGCCACGCCCTGGCCGTCGACATCGGCCACCAATCGCTGGCGGGCAGCGGCCACGGCTTCGGGTTTTTTGAGCTTGCGCCGGAACAGGCGCTCGGCGCGCTTTAGGGCCGGCTCGACGTATTTCATCTCGCGGTCCTGCAGGGTCACCTCGAGACCGCGCACAACGCACCAGGCGGCGATGTCGCCGCCCATGACGCCAGCGCCGATGACGTGGACCCGGCGTGCCTTGAAGTCCGAGCGCCGGCCCTGGCCCTTCAGGCGCTCCATCAGCCGGAATACCCGGCGCAGGTTGCGCGAGGTCTCGCCGGCCAGCAGGCGCGGCACTTTTTCTGCCTCAAGGCGAACCATTTCGGCCGGGTCGTTGCCGGCGGCTTCGAACGCGTCGATCAGTTCGTAGGGCGCCGGGTAGTGCGCTTTCTTCGCCTTGGCCGCGGTCTGCTTGCGCATCTGTCCGGCCAGCACCTTGCGCACTGGCGCCAGCGTGGTCAGCCGATCGACCAGCCCCGGGCGGCGGTGCTTCTTGCCCTTGAGGACCGCATTACGGGCCGCCCAGCGCAGCGAGCCGTGGATATCGACGACCTGGTCGACCAGGCCCAGCCCACGCGCGGCCCGGGCCTTGAGCATGCGGCCGGTGAGCATGATCTGCATGGCCTTGAGGCCGCCCATGGCAGAAATCGAGCGGGCCGAACCGCCGAATCCGGGGTAGATCCCCAGATTGACTTCCGGAAATCCGATCCGGGTATGGTCAGCGTCCAGGGCGATTCGGTAGTCGAAGCAAAGCGCGAGCTCCAGGCCGCCGCCCAGGCAATAGCCCTCGAACATGACCGCGGTGGGAAAATCGAGCTTTTCGATGCGCTCAAACAGGTCGTGCACCTTGCGCACGTTCTGCTCGAGTACGTCGATGTCGGTGGTGGCGTCGAATTCGCGCACGTCGGCGCCGACGATGAAGCTGCCGCTTTTGCCCGACAACAGCACCAGGCCGGTGGGCGATGACTTTTCCAGCTCATCGATCAGGGTCTCGAGTTCGGCGAGAACCTCGCTCCCGAGGCTGTTGACTTTTTCGTCGCCGTGGTCGATCGTCAGCCAGGCGATTCCGTCGAGATCGTGGTCGATCCGCCAGTGCCTGAAGGAGCGGTTGTCGTTCGTTTTCGAGGCCATGCTCGGGTGCTTCCCAATCAGCTGCGTATGCCCGGAAGTGTAGCATTTCCGCCGCCGCCGGCCGGTCAGACGGCGGATTCCGGTCCGATCAGGGCAGCGCGATCCCGAACCTTGCCAACAGACGAACCGTGGCGATCAGCGGCAGACCGACCAGCGCGGTCGGGTCCTCGCTTTGCAGCGACTCGAACAGGCTGATTCCCAGGGCCTCGCTCTTGAAAGCCCCGGCGCAGTCCAGGGGCTGATCCAGCCGCACGTAGCGCGCGATCTGCTCGGCGTCCAGGCGGCGCATGCGCACAACCGTGGACACGTTTTCGGCGTGAGCGCTGCGGCCGTCGGTGACGCTGACGGCGGTGTGGAAACGCACCGTGCGTCCCTGCAGCGCCAGCAGCTGGCGCTCGGCGCGCTCGGCCGTTCCCGGTTTGCCCAGCGCGCGGCCGTCGCATTCGGCAACCTGGTCGGAGCCGATCACCACGGCGCCCGGCATCGAATAGGCCCCGGTTTCGGCTTTCAGGCGGGCCAGCCGCAGGGCCAGCGCGGCCGGCGCTTCACCGTCAAGCGCGGATTCGTCGACCTCCGGGGCCAGGACGGAAAAGCGCAGCTGAAGACGTTCGAGCAAGGCGGCGCGATAGCGCGAGGAAGAGGCAAGAACCAGGGGAGGGTCGGGTTGCATGGATGGTGTGGTCCGGGAGAATTCGGCAATATTGTGAACCAGACGGCTGCGATGGTACAATGGCCGGCTTATGTCGCGAGACTACCCGGACTGGCTCAACCCGTTCAAGGCCGCCCAGGCCAGACGCGAATTTGCCGGCACCATGCGGCTGTCTGAACTGCGCCCCGTGCTCGATCTGATCAACGATCCCGGCGACGCCGAAATCGAATTCGAACTGGGCTTCGATTTGGATGATCAACGCGAGGTGCGGGTCAACGTCAGGGTCTGTGGTGAGGTGCCGATGATTTGCCAGCGCAGCCTGCGTCCTTTTCACTACGCGGTTGACAGTGAGTCGATTGTTGCGATCGTCGACTCCGAGGCGGCGGCAGCACGGCTGCCGGAGGACTACGAGCCTTTGGTGATCGCCGAGCCGAAGCTGAGGATTGCCGACCTGGTGGCCGAAGAACTGCTGCTGGCCTTGCCGCTGGTTCCCAGGGCACCCGACTCGGAGCCGGTCGGAGCGCGGGAAGCCACGGACGCGCAGGATGCCGACACCCATCGGCCTTTCGCGGTACTGGCCGATTTGGCGCGCAAGCGCGATTAGGATTTGACCCTTACAGGAGAGTTGCAAAAGCATGGCCGTTCAAAAGAATCGAAAATCCCCGTCCCGGCGCGGCATGCGCCGTTCGCACGATAGCCTCCAGGCGCCGACGCTGTCTGAAGAGATCAGCACCGGCGAGACGCACCGGCGCCATCACGTATCGGCCGAAGGTTTTTATCGCGGTCGCCAGGTGGTCGATATCGCCCCCGAGATCGAGGACGAAGAAGAGTCCTGATCGACTCTTAAGCCGCCTGAGGCATGAACGGCAGCGAAAAGCTCCGGGTCGCCGTCGACGCATTGGGCGGGGATGGTCGCCTGGCCAGAAACCTGGCCGCCATCCGGTTTGCTTTGGAGGCGGATGCCGAGCTTCAGGTCCTGGCCTGCGGCCCGGCCGCCGAGATTGCGCCGATCCGAGACGCTTGGCCGCAGGCGCTGCGCGACCGACTCGTCGTCTGCAACGCTGAAGTCGGTCTGGCTGCCGATGCCGGGCCGGGCCAGGCGCTGCGGCGCGGCCGCGAGAGCAGCATGGGTGAAGCGTTGCGCAGCGTGGTTGATCACGCGGCTGATGCCGTGGTCAGCGGCGGCAGTACCGGGGCGCTGATGGTTCTTGCGCGGCATCTGCTGGGGACCTGGCCGGGCGTCGATCGTCCGGCGCTGATGGGTGCGCTGCCCACCGGCCGCGGCAGTTGCTGGATGCTCGACATGGGGGCCAATCTGCAGGTCGACGCCCGTCGTCTGCACGAGTTTGCCCGCCTTGGGCGTATCGCCGTCTCTTTGCTCAACGGGCGGGAACCGGTGATCGGTCTGCTCAATGTCGGCACCGAGCCCGGCAAGGGTCCGGACCTGGTCCGCGAGGCCGGCCGCCTGATCTCTGGCGACGAGGATCTCGACTACGGCGGCTTCGTGGAGGCCGACCAGGTGTTCGCCGGCCAGGTCGACCTGGTGGTCTGCGACGGATTTTCCGGCAACATCCTGCTCAAAAGCGCCGAAGGCGCGGTCGCCCTCATGTTCGAGCAAATGCGCAATCTGCTGGGCGGCAGCCTGTGTGGCTGGCTGGCCAAGCCGCGCTTGAGCCGGCTCCGTGACAGTCTTGATCCGGCGCGGCATAATGGGGCGGCCCTGCTGGGCGTGCGCGGCGTGGTCATCAAGAGTCACGGTGGCGCCAGCATGGAAGGGGTGGCCCATGCCATCGCGCTGGCCGCGCGCGAGGCCCGCGGGGGCCTGAGCCAGGCCATGGAAAGCCAGTTTCGAGCGGTCGACTAGCGCTCGTGAGAGGGAGTTCGCGAATGTACGCGCGCATCATTGGAACCGGCAGCTACCTGCCGGAAAAAATCCTGACCAACAAGGATCTGGAAGCTTTCGTGGACACCACGGACCAGTGGATCCGCGATCGCACGGGCATTTCCGAGCGCCGCATCGCCGCCGAGGGCGAGACCACTTGCGACCTCGCCGAACAAGCAGCCCGGGCCGCGCTCGATGCCGCCGGCCTGCAGCCCACCGATATCGACTTGCTGCTCGTGGGTACCACCACGCCGGACGTGGTTTTCCCCGCCACCGCCTGCCTGCTGCAGTACCGCCTGGGCATGGGCGAATGCGGCGCTTTCGATCTGAACGCGGCCTGTTCGGGTTTTATTTACGGCCTTTCCGTGGCCGATCAGTACATCCGCGCCGGAACCGCCAAGCGCATCCTCGTCGTCGGCGCCGAGACGCTGACCCGCATGCTCGACTGGGGCGATCGCTCGACCTGCGTACTGTTCGGTGACGGCGCCGGTGCCGCGGTCCTCCAGGCCGACCCGGAGCCGGGGATTCTCTCGACCCACATTCACGCCAACGGCGCCTACCGCGACCTGCTCAAGGTCGACGTCGGCGTCTCGCGCGGATTCCTGCCCCAGCCGCGCGGCGGCATCAGCGTGCACATGAGCGGCAACGAAGTCTTCAAGGTCGCGGTCAACACCCTCGGGCGGATCGTCGATGAAACGCTGGAAGCCAACCAGCTCGACAAGAGCGATCTGGACTGGCTGATCCCGCATCAGGCCAATCTGCGCATCATCAAGGCCACCGCGAAAAAGCTGCAGATGCCGATGGACCAGGTCATCGTTACCGTCGACCGTCACGGCAACACCTCGGCCGCCTCGGTTCCGCTGGCGCTGGACGAGGCGGTGCGCAGCGGGCGGGTCCGCCGCGGCGATCGCCTTTTGCTCGAAGCGTTCGGCGGCGGCTTTACCTGGGGATCAGCGCTGGTTGTTTATTGAATGGATAAATTCGCTGTAGTTTTTCCCGGCCAGGGATCGCAGGCGGTCGGCATGCTCGGCCCGCTCAATCAGGTCGACCCGGAAGTTCGACGAACGTTTGACGAAGCCGGTGAGGTGCTGGGCAAGGATCTCTGGGCGGTGGCCAGCGAGGGGCCTGCCGAAGCCCTCAACGCCACCGAGATGACGCAGCCGGTGATGCTGGCTGGCGGCATCGCGGTCTGGCGCTGCTGGCGCCGGGCCGGCGGCGCATTACCGGATGCTGCGGCCGGCCACAGTCTGGGCGAATATACCGCCCTGGTGGCTGCGCAATCGCTCGATTTCGCCGATGCGCTGCGCGTTGTCGCCGAACGCGCGCGCCTGATGCAGGAAGCCGTGCGACCCGGCAAGGGCGCGATGGCGGCCATTCTCGGCCTCCAGGACGAGGTCGTCGAAGCGATCTGCCGCGAAGTATCCGAGGGCCAGGTTGTCTCTCCGGCCAACTACAACTCTCCGGGGCAGCTGGTGGTGGCGGGCGACGCTGCTGCCGTGGAGCGCGCCACCCATGCTTGTCTGGAGGCCGGCGCCCGACGGGCCCTGAAGCTGCCGGTCAGCGTGCCCTCGCACTGCGCGCTGATGGCCCCGGCCGCCGAACGGATGCGGGCCGTTCTGGCCGACGTCGAAATCCGCGCGCCGAGGTTTCCGGTCCGGCATAACGTGGATGCCGCCGAGCGCACCGCGCCCGAGGAAATACGCACGGCCCTGGTCGAGCAACTTTCGGCACCTGTGCGTTGGACGGCAACCGTTCGCGCCATGGTCAGCGACGGCGTCCGCGTGATGGCCGAAGCCGGTCCAGGACGCGTCTTGTGCGGCCTGGGCAAACGAACCGAACGGGCCGTAGAATGGGTCGCTCTGGAAGAGCCCGGGGCCCTGGCGGCGCTGGCTTCCAGACTGACGCAACCAGGAGGACATTGATGCCGGGGACGATGCAAGACGAGGTCGCGCTGGTCACCGGCGCCAGCCGCGGGATCGGGCAGGCGGTCGCCCGCAGGCTGGCTGCCGACGGCGCAAAGGTGTTTGGCACGGCCACCAGCCCGGCCGGTGCCGAGACGGTGTCTGCAGAGCTCGGTGAAGGGCGCGGGCTGACGCTGGATGTGACCGATCCAGGCTCGATCGATCGCGCCCTGGACGCGATCGTCCAGCGCGCCGGCGCGGTGACGGTGCTGGTCAACAACGCCGCCATTACCCGCGATCAACTGCTGATGCGGCTCAAGGACGAGGACTGGGATGCCGTGATCGCCGCCAACCTGACTGGCGCGATGCGGATGGCCCGGGCCTGCCTGCGCGGCATGCTCAAGGCCCGCCGCGGCCGCATCATCGGCATTTCATCGGTGGTCGGCTACGCCGGCAACCCGGGTCAGGCCAACTATGCCGCGGCCAAGGCGGGGCTGGCCGGGTTTTCGCGCGCGCTGGCGCACGAGGTCGGCAGTCGCGGCATCACGGTCAACGTGATCGCTCCGGGATTCATCGATACCGACATGACGCGTGCGCTGACGCCGGAACAGCGCGAGCGTCTACAGGGTACAATTCCCCTCGGTGAATTGGGCCGTCCCGAAGACATCGCCGGCTGCGCGGCTTTTCTGGCGGGTCCGGACGGTCGCTACATTACCGGCCAGACCGTTCACGTCAACGGCGGCATGTACATGACCTGACTCGGATGGACACGAACGGGTCGACCGACAAAAGCAAGCAACACCGGATCATGGCGTTGCCTTTCGGGGTGACGGGATCCTGCAATAGTGGCGCTGATCGGCGTGTAGATGCCGGCCAGCGCTGTGGTTGAGTGATTTTAGAGGACTATCAACATGAGCAGTATTGAAGATCGGGTCAAGAAAATCGTTATCGAACAACTCGGCGTCAAGGAAGAAGAAGTCACACCCAGCGCTTCGTTCGTGGACGACCTGGGAGCGGACTCGCTCGACACCGTCGAACTGGTGATGGCGCTGGAAGAAGAGTTCGAGTGCGAAATCCCCGACGAGGAAGCCGAAAAGATCACCAGCGTCCAGCAGGCGATCGATTACATCTCCAACAACGTCGACAAGTAGCGGCCGATCCTGCGGCGCTTGGTCATGACATCCGACCGGTCAATGCCTTTCGGGCAGGGCACTCATGCGCGGTGAACGGCGGATCGTCGTCACCGGCTTGGGCTGTGTCTCGCCGGTGGGCAACGAGATCGAGTCGGCCTGGTCGGCGATCAAGGCCGGCCGGAGCGGAATCGGGGCGTTGACGGCCTTCGACGCCGATCGGTTTCCCGCCCATATCGCCGGGGAAGTGCGCGATTTCGACGTCGATCGATATCTCAGCCCCAAGGAAGCCCGTAAATCCGATCGCTTCATCCACTACGGCATGGCGGCCGCGATCCAGGCCATCGAAGATGCAGGCCTGGAGTCGCAGCCCGAAGATGCCGAGCGCCACGGTCTGGCCATCGGCGCCGGGATCGGCGGAATCGCGACGATCGAACAGACTTATCAGACTTACGTCGACGGCGGTCCGCGCAAGATTTCGCCGTTTTTCGTTCCCGGCTGCATT
>JBMCIV010000012.1:0-12766 GCA_048616735.1 Wenzhouxiangella sp.
AAAACTTATTATGCGTGCGTATGAAAAAGGGAGCGATTCACCTTTGCTCAAGCATGCGGCAACCATCTATGAAGCCGGGAATGACCTTCTTTCCCTTATCAACGATATACTCGACTTGTCAAAAATTGAAGCAGGGAAAGCGGTTGTTACTGTTGAGACGATGTCTATTGAGGAGACGATACGCGCTGTTTACGAGCAGTTTCTGCCGCAGGCGCTGGGCCTGGAAGAGCGCGGCGGCCTGAGCTATCGCAAGGGCTGTTATCCGGGCCAGGAGGTGATTGCCCGAGTGCATTTCCTGGGCAAGGCCAAGGAGCGGCTGCTCGCATTTCGCCTGGAGGCGCAGGCCGACTGCAGCGATCAGGACCTTCTCGATGACAACGGGCAGCGCCTCGGCCGGACCCTGCAAAGCGCCTGCACAAATGGCGGCACCGTCGGTCTGGCGGTCGTCGGCGTGCAACACCAGCCCGGCCAGCCGATTCGCTGCGCTGATCACGCCGGTCGACTTTCCGAACCGGCTGATCTATGCTAGTCCCCCGTATCCGCTGTCTATTTGGATTCAGGCACTTGGCCGAGCGTTCTCGATGAACCATCCACTAGCCTCCCTTGCCCTACTCGTCCCCGTAGCGACGCTGTCGGCGCTGGCTTCGAGCCCGGTTCGGGCGCAGAACCACGTGCTTCAGGTCCACCCGACGTTCCCCCCGCAACAGGCCGAGCTGGTTTACCAACCGCTGCTCGACTACCTCAATGCGACAACCGGGCATCAATTCGAGCTCCAGACGGCGCGTGACTTTCACCGCTACTGGGTCGACATCCGGCGCGGCCAGCAGCCCGACCTGGTTCTGGAGGACGCCCACCTGATCGCGCTGCGAATCGAGCGGGATGGGTTTCGGCCGCTGGCAAGGGCCAGCACACCGACGACGTTCTCGCTGCTGACAACCCGGCCGGAGAGCGACCTTGACCTGGCGGACTTCGTCGGCCTGAGCGTGTCCAGCCTGCCGGCGCCCAGCCTGGGCCATCTGGTACTGGCCGACTGGTACCCCAACCCCATGCAGCAACCGCTGATCCAGTCCAGCGCAAGCTCCTGGCTGGACGCGGTCGAGATTGTTTTTGCAATGGAAGCCGACGCGGCCATCGTGCCGCACAACCTGGTCGCCCGCTACGTCAACATGACCGCGGTGGCGACCTCGTCTGAATTCCCCCACATGACCATCGCGGCTTCGCCGGATCTGGCCGACAGCGTCGCCGAGGCCGTGCGCAGCGCCCTGATCGAACTGCACGAAGACCCTGATTATTTCGGCGCCCTGCATGAGCTCGACATCGAGCGCTTTGTTCCGGCTTCGGCGGACGAGTACGCCGGGCTGGAACGCTGGCTGGATCGCCTCTACGGCGGCTTCTGAGAAACCAGGTTATCCTCCGGCCCGTCATGTCCGAACCGGCACTTTCTGCACTGTCCCCGCTGGACGGCCGCTATGCAGGGCGACTGGAGGGTTTGAGCGCACTGTGCTCTGAAGCCGCGCTGATCGCGCGCCGGGTCCAGGTCGAAATCGCTTGGTTCAGGGCCCTCGCCGCCCACCCCGACTTCCCGGCGCTGGAGCCGCTCGACCCGCAAGACCGTCACTTTCTCGACCAGCTGGTAGAAAATTTCTCGCTCGACGATGCAGCCGCCGTCAAGCGCATTGAGACGACCACCAACCACGACGTCAAGGCGGTTGAGTACTGGCTCAAGCAGCGTCTTTCGGAGCGTTCCTCGCTGGCTTCGCGCAGCGAGTTCATCCACTTCGCCTGCACCTCGGAAGACATCAACAACCTGGCCTGGGCGCTGATCATCCAGGCAGCCGTCGGCGAGCAGCTTGATCCTCTGCTAGGTCGTCTCGACCGGCGTCTGGAAACCCTGGCCAGCGACCACGCCGGCCTGGCAATGCTTTCGCGCACGCACGGGCAGACGGCCTCGCCGACCACCCTGGGCAAGGAAATCGCCAATACCGTGTTCAGGCTGCGGCGGCAGCGCCGCCACCTGGCAGCGGTCGAGATCAGCGGCAAGATCAACGGCGCGGTCGGCAATTTCAACGCCCACCTCGTCGCCTGCCCCAACCTTGACTGGCCCGACCTGGCGCGATCCGTGGTCGAAGACCTCGGGCTGGTCTGGAACCCTTATACCACCCAGATCGAACCGCACGACATGATCGCTGAAATCAGCCACGCGCTGGTCCGCATCAACACCGTGCTGCTGGATTTCGCCCGCGACGCCTGGGGCTACGTGTCACTGGGATATTTCCGCCAGCGCCTGGTCGAGGGCGAGGTGGGCTCGTCGACCATGCCGCACAAAGTCAACCCGATCGACTTCGAAAACGGCGAAGGCAATCTCGGCCTGGCCAATGCCCTGCTCGAACACCTGGCCGGCAAACTGCCGGTCTCGCGCTGGCAGCGCGATCTGACCGACTCCACGGTTCAGCGCAGCCTCGGCAGCGCGTTCGGCTACTGCCAGCTGGCCTGGGGGTCGATTCTGCGCGGGCTGGAGCGCATCGCCCCCGACGAAGCCCGGCTTGCCGCCGATCTGAACGACTCGTGGGAAGTGCTGGGCGAAGCGGTGCAGACCGTGATGCGCCTGCACGGCCTGCCCGAGCCCTACGAGCAGCTCAAGGCGCTGACCCGCGGGCGGGGCATCGACAAGGATGCGCTGCGGGCTTTTATCCGCCAACTCGAACTGCCGGAGGCCGAGCGCGAACGCCTGCTCGCGCTCACGCCGGCCGAATACACCGGCAACGCGCGCTCGATGGCGCTGGCTCTGCCGCGTTTTGTCTGACCCGCAGCGCGCAAAATCCGCCCACGACCGCGACCGCATGCCGGCCAGCGCGGTTATAATCGGCGTTTGGCGCCGAGACCCCGATTTCGCAGGCTTCACCCCATGAGCAAGCAGCTTCAGCAGCAATACCGGGCATCGCACCTGTCCGGCGGCAACGCCGCCTACGTCGAAGAACTCTACGAGGCCTGGCTGGACAGCCCGGAGGCCGTGTCGCGCCAGTGGCAGGAACTATTTTCCGGGCTCAACGAGAGCGGCGAAGACTCGCGCCACCTGGCCCTGCTCGAACGCTTTCGCCAGATCGGAGCCAGCGGCGTGCAGGCGCCGGCCGCCGGCGCCGAGGACTTCAAGCAGGCCGGGGTACTGCGGCTGATCAACGCCTATCGCGTGCGCGGGCATCAGCGCGCGCAGCTCGACCCGCTCAACCTGAGCGAGCGCCCGCCTGTTCCAGACCTGGAAATCGACTTCTACGGCCTTACCGAATCCGATCTCAAGACGTCGTTTCACAGCGGCACCCTGGCCGGGCCGGATCACCTGCCGCTGGGTGAAATCCTCGAGATCTGCCGGCGCACCTACTGCGGCAGCATCGGCACCGAGTACATGCACATCACCGACACCAACCAGCGCCGCTGGCTGCAGCAGCGCCTGGAGGGTGCCCGGGGTGATTTCACGCCGTCCGAGGAAGAACGCTTGCGGCTGTTCGACAAGCTGTCGGCCGCCGAGGGCATGGAGAAATACCTGCACTCGAAATACGTCGGCCAAAAGCGCTTTTCGCTTGAAGGCGGCGAGAGTCTCATCCCGCTGCTCGACACCCTGATCCGCCATACCGGCAGCCAGGGCGTCCAGGAAATGGTCATCGGCATGGCCCACCGCGGCCGACTGAACGTGCTGGTCAACATCCTCGGCAAGAGCCCGCGCGAGCTGTTCGCGGAGTTTGAAGGCGCCATGGCCAAGGACGACCCGAACCGCTCCGGTGACGTCAAGTACCACATGGGCTTCAGTTCCGACGTGCGCACGCCCGGTGGCGTCATGCACCTGGCGCTGGCCTTCAACCCCTCGCACCTGGAAATCGTCAATCCGGTGGTGGCCGGATCGGCCCGGGCGCGCCAGACCCGGCTCGGCGACGAGACGCGCGAGCAGGTGATGCCGGTATTGATCCATGGTGACGCCGCCATCGCCGGACAGGGTGTGGTCATGGAGCTTCTGAACATGTCGCAGGCGCGTGGTTTCGCGGTCGGCGGCACCTTCCATATCGTCATCAACAACCAGATCGGGTTCACCACCTCCAACCCCATCGACGCGCGCTCGACCCTGTACTGCACGGAAGTGGCCAAAATGGTGCAGGCGCCGATTTTCCACGTCAACGGCGACGATCCGGAAGCGGTGCTGTTCGTGACCCGGCTGGCCGCTGATTTCCGGCGCGAATTCAAAAAAGACGTCGTCATCGACCTGATCTGCTATCGCCGACTCGGCCACAACGAGGCCGACGAACCGGCTGCCACCCAACCGCGCATGTACCAGGTCATCCGCAAACTCGACCCGGTACGCAAGCTCTATGCCGGCCGCCTGATCGCCGAAGGACTGGTCGATCCCGACGACATCGGCCAGGCCGCCGAACGCTACCGCGACAAGCTCGATTCGGGAGAACCCGTGGTTGAGTTGGTCTCGGAAGAAGACGCCTTGGTCACGGTCGACTGGCAGCCGTATCTCGAAAGCGACTGGCGCGATCCGGCCGAGACCGCGCTGAGCGCGGCTGACATCCAGTCGCTGGGCGAGGTGATCACGAGCGTGCCGGAGGACTTCAAGCTCCACCGCCAGGTCGAGCGCATCATCGACTCGCGCCGCAAGATGGTCTCCGGCGACATGCCGATCGACTGGGGCTTTGCCGAAACCCTGGCCTACGCCAGCCTGATTCGCGCCGGCCACGGCCTGCGCCTGGTGGGCCAGGATAGCGGACGCGGCACTTTTTTCCACCGCCACGCCGTCCTCCACAACCAGTCCGACGGCCGCGCCTTCATCCCGCTCGGCCAGCTGACCGACAACCAGCGCAAGGTCACCATCATCGACTCGCTGCTGTCGGAAGAAGCCGTGCTGGGCTTCGAGTACGGGTACGCGACCGCCGACCCGGGCTCGCTGGTGATCTGGGAGGCGCAGTTCGGCGATTTCGTCAACGGCGCCCAGGTGGTCATCGACCAGTTCATCACCTCCGGCGAGACCAAGTGGGGTCGGCTGTGCGGACTGGTGATGTTCCTGCCCCACGGCTACGAGGGCCAGGGCCCGGAGCATTCCTCGGCCCGGCTCGAGCGCTTCATGCAGCTGGCTTCGGGCAACAATATCCAGGTCTGCGTGCCGTCGCTGCCCAGCCAGATGTTCCACATGCTCAGGCGCCAGATGCTGCGGCCGTTCCGCAAGCCGCTGATCGTGATGACGCCGAAGTCGCTGCTGCGGCACAAGGCCTCGACCTCCAGCCTGGAGGAGATCGCGCGCGGCGCTTTCCGGGTCGTGATCGACGATCCCGCCGAACCGGCACCCACGAATGTCAAGCGGGTGGTCTTTTGCGCCGGCAAAGTCTATTTTGACCTGGCCGCCGGCCGCGATGAGCAAAACACCGACGAGGTCGCCCTGGTTCGGGTCGAGCAACTCTATCCGTTCCCGCGCGAGGAGCTGCAGGCCATCATCGAGCGCTATGAACAGGCCGACGAGGTCATCTGGTGCCAGGAAGAACCCCTCAACCAGGGCGCCTGGTTCCAGATTCGGCATCACATCCAGGCCTGTATCCGGGCTGATCAGACGCTGAAATACGTCGGCAGGAACGCCTCGGCTTCGCCGGCCGTAGGCTACTACCAGGTTCACCAGGAACAACAGAAACGACTCGTGAGCGACGCGCTGACTCACGGCAAGGGAATGGAGTGAAGGAGCAGATGATCCATGAGCATTGAAGTCAAGGTCCCCAACCTGCCGGAGTCGGTCTCCGACGCCACGGTGGCCAAGTGGCACAAAAAACCCGGCCAGGCCATCGCGCGCGATGAAAACCTGGTCGACCTGGAAACCGACAAGGTGGTGCTGGAGGTCCCTGCGCCGGCCGACGGGGTGCTGGAAAGCATCAGCGCCGAAGAAGGCGCGACGGTCACCGAGGCCCAGGTTCTCGGAATGCTGGTCGAAGGCCAGGCCCCTGCGGCTGACGACGACAAGCCGGAAGCCTCTGCCGACAGCGATGACGCGCCGACCGCGACCGAGCGCCCCGCCGAGGCTCCACAGCCGGCGCCGGCGGCGTCCAAACACGACCAGGATCTGGCGCCTTCGGTGCGCAAGCTGGTGGCCGAAAACGAGGTCGACCCGTCCGCGGTCGAAGGCAGCGGTCGCGGCGGCCGGCTGACCAAGGGCGACGTGCTCAAGCATCTCCAGGGCGGCGGCGCCCGGCCCGAAGAGCGGGTCAAGATGTCGCGCCTGCGCTCGCGCATCGCCGAGCGCATGAAAGACGCCCAGAACACCGCGGCGATCCTGACCTCGTTCAACGAAGTCAATCTGCAGGCGGTGATGGATATCCGGGCGCGCTACAAGGAAGATTTCCTCAAGCGCCACGACGTCAAGCTCGGCTTTATGTCGTTTTTCGTCAAGGCCTGCTGCGAGGCCCTGCGTAAACATCCGGTGGTCAACGCTTCCATCGATGGAGACGAAATCGTCTACCACGGCTTCCAGGATATCGGCATCGCCGTATCGACCGAACGCGGTCTGCTCGTGCCGATTCTTCGCGACGTGCAGCACATGGGTCTGGCCGACATCGAAGGCGCCATCGCCGATTACGCGAGCCAGGCGCGCAAAGGCTCGATCAAGCTTGAAGACCTGCAGGGCGGCACTTTCACCATCACCAACGGCGGGGTTTTTGGTTCGCTGCTGTCCACGCCGCTGCTGAACATGCCGCAAAGCGCCATTCTGGGCATGCACGCGATCAAGGAACGTCCCGTGGCCGAAAATGGCCAGGTGGTCATACGGCCGATGATGTACATCGCGCTGTCGTACGATCACCGCATCATCGACGGCAAGGATGCCGTTCAGTTTCTGGTCGCCGTCAAGGAAGCGCTGGAGGATCCGGCGCGCATGTTGCTGGGGCTGTAATGCGGCAACCCGGAACCGCAAAGCACTATCGGGTGCCGAGCTTGAGCCGCGATTCCCAAGCGGCCCGCGCGGTTTCATCCGCCCTAATGTAAGGAAAGACGATGTCTGAGAAGAAATTCGATCTAATCATCATCGGCGGCGGCCCGGGAGGCTACGTGGCCGCGATTCGCGCCGCCCAGCTTGACATGAAGGTCCTGCTGATCGATGACCGGCAAGCCGATGACGGCAAGCCGGCCCCCGGAGGAACCTGCCTGAACGTCGGCTGTATTCCCTCCAAGGCCTTGCTCGACTCGTCTAAGCACTACCACCATATCCAGCACGAGTACGCCGACCACGGCATTTCCGTTCAATCCCTGGCCATGGATATCGGCCAGATGATCGGCCGCAAGCGCAGCGTCGTCAAACAGCTCAACAGCGGTCTGATGCAGCTGTTTAAGGCCAACAAGATCGAGTTCGCCAACGGTCGCGGCAAGCTGTTGGCCAACCGCGAGGTCGAGATCACCCCCAATGAGGGCGAGACCTACAGCGCGCACGGTGAACACGTGATCCTGGCGGCCGGCTCGGTGCCGTTTACCATCCCCAACGTCGAAATCGACGGTGAGCACATCGTCGATAACGTCGGCGTGCTCGAGTTCGATGCCGTGCCCGAACGCATGGGAGTGATCGGCGCCGGCGTGATCGGGCTGGAAATGGGCAGCGTGTGGAAGCGACTGGGCTCCGAGGTCATCCTGTTCGAGGCCATGGACGAACTGCTGCCGGTGGTCGACAAGGACATGAGCCGGGTCGCGGCGCGCGAATTCAAAAAACAGGGTCTCGACATCCGCTTAGGCACCAAGGTGGCCGGCGCTAAAGTCGCTGACGGCAAGGTCAGCGTGACCTACGCCTGCGGCGACGATGAAAAGACCGAGGTATTCGACAAACTCCTGGTCGCGGTAGGCCGAAGAGCCGCCAGCGAGGCGCTGCTGGCCGACGACAGCGGCGTGGAGCTGACCGAACGCGGCCAGGTTGCCGTCGACGAGCACTGCCGCACCTCGGCCAGCCAGGTCTGGGCCATCGGCGACCTGGTTCGAGGACCGATGCTGGCCCACAAGGCCTCGGAAGAAGGCGTGGCCGTGGTCGAAACCATCGCCGGCCAGCACGCCCACGTCAATCTCGACCACATTCCGTGGGTGATCTACACTGACCCCGAGATCGCCTGGGTCGGCCAGACCGAAAAGGATCTCAAGGAAGCCGGGATTGAGTACAAGGCCGGCAGCTTTCCCTTCGCCGCCACCGGTCGCGGGCTGGCCATGGGCGAAGCCGCCGGCCACGTCAAGATTCTGGCCGACGCCGAGACCGACCGCATTGTCGGGGCCCAGATCATCGGCCCCAGCGCGTCGGAAATGATGGCCGAGTGCGTAGTGGCCATGGAATTTGCCGGCGCCAGCGAAGACCTGGCGCGTATCGTCCACGCCCATCCGACCCTGTCGGAGGCGATCCACGAAGCCGCCCTGGCGGTGGACAAGCGCGCGATCCACAAGGCCAACTGATGGCGATCCAGGAGCAGGCGAAAACAGCATGAACAGCGCCGTCAAGGAAAGTTTTCGGGCATTTCGGATTTTCGACGACGAAGACGGCTATCGCGCCAAGATCGTCGAGCAGTCGATCGAAGACCAGTCCGACGGCGATGTGGTGATTCGAGTTGCCTGGTCCAGCGTGAACTACAAGGACGCCCTGGCCGGCACCGGCAAAGGCAAGATTCTGCGTGACTTCCCGCTCAATGGCGGCATCGATGTGGCCGGGACGGTGGTCGAGTCACGCAGCGCTCAACTGCGCGAGGGCGACGAGGTCCTGATGACCGGCTGCGGCCTGTCGGAAGTCCGCGACGGCGGCTACAGCGAGTACCTGCGGGTGCCGTCGGAATGGCTGGTGCCGCTGCCTGAGGGCCTGAACCTGCACGAAGCCATGTGTCTGGGAACGGCCGGTTTCACCGCCGCCCTGGCGCTGTACCGGATGGAGGCCCTCGGTCAGCGTCCGGACATGGGTCCGATCTGCATCAGCGGTGCTTCCGGCGGCGTGGGCTCGCTGGCGGTCGACATTTTTTCTCGGGCCGGCTATGAAATCAGCGCCATCAGCGGCAAGGTCGACGAGTTCGACTGGTTGCACGGGCTTGGCGCCGGCCAGTGTATTTCGCGCCATGATCTGCACTGGCCGGACACACCGATGGCCTCGGCGCGCTTTGCCGGCGCCCTGGACACCGTCGGCGGTGACATGCTCAGCGGTCTGACCCGTGTCATCCGGCCCTGGGGGACGATCGCAGCCTGCGGCATGGCCGGCGGTATCGGCGTGCGGACCACCGTGATGCCGTTCATCATTCGCGGCATCAGCGTGGTCGGGATCAACTCCGCCGGCTGTCCCTATCGCTTGCGCCAGACGCTGTGGGAGCGCCTGGCCGGCGACTGGAAACCGCGCCACCTGGACGCGATTTGCCAAAGCCCAATTGGGCTTGATGATCTGCCGGAAACTTTCAACCGTCTGCTAGCCGGCGGCGGCAAAGGCCGCACGCCGGTTCGCATTGGACCCTGAAGGAGCACGCCCATGGCCCGTATCCTGATCGTCGATGACTCTGAAGTTCAGCTTTATGCCTTGCGCAAGGTGCTCGAGGATGCCAAGCATGAGGTTTTTGCCGCCGAGAACGGCCCCGACGGTATCGCCCTGGCGATCAGCGAGCAGCCGGATCTCATCCTGATGGACGTGGTCATGCCGGACATGAGCGGCTTCCAGGCCACCCGCAAGCTCTCGCGTCTGCCCGAAACCGCCGATATTCCGGTGGTCTTCGTGACCACGAAAGACCAGGAAAGCGATCGCGTCTGGGGCATGCGCCAGGGGGCGGCCGGCTACATCACCAAGCCCGTGGACCGCAAGCTTTTACTGGCAACCATTGAAAAAATTCTGGAGAAAAAGCAATGAGCATTTCCGCCGGAGACAAGATTCCCAGCGCTCCCCTGACCGTGATGGGCGATAACGGGCCGCGCCCGGTCGACAGCAAGGAACTGCTCGGCGACGGGCTGGTGGTGCTGTTCGCCGTGCCCGGTGCGTTCACCCCGACCTGCTCGGCCCAGCACCTGCCCGGATTCGTCGAAAACGCCGAAGCCCTGGCGAACAAGGGCGTGGACCGCATCGTATGCATGGCGGTCAACGACATCTTTGTCATGCAGGCCTGGGGCCAGGCCGGTGGCGTCGGCGATCAGATCACGATGGCCGCCGACGGCAATGGCGCCTTTACCCAGGCGCTGGGCCTGGAGATGGATGCCACGGCGTTCGGCATGGGGCAGCGCTGCCAGCGTTTCGCCATGATCGTGCGCGACGGCATTGTCGAGAAGGTTCTGGTCGAAGGTCCGGGCGAGTTTCGCGTCTCCAGCGCCGAATACCTGCTCGACCAGCTCTGAGCGAGCGTCTTGAGCCGGCTCAATCGCCTGCCGGCACGGGATAGCGCACCGGATTCACCCCCTGCGGCTCGATGATGCCGAGCTGAAAACCAGCCCACAGCGCAGCGATCAGCGCCAGCGACAGCCCGATCCGCCAGGTCAGACGGCGCACCGCGCGATCGCTGTCGCTGTCATCGTTGACCAGAAAATAGAAACTCGACGCCAGCGTATACAGGATTCCCAGAAAGGTCCCGATGATCAGCACTTTGCCCAGCAAGTTTAACGACCTTTATTTGACTGCCGGCGGAGTATAACGAGCGCTCGTGATGACTGGCCGCCCTTTCGTGAAAATTACCAGCTGGCTACCGCATGCAGCCGCGGTGCTCGCGCTGCTGCTGTGCGCCCGGCTGGCGCTGTGGCAGGTCGATCGCGCGGCCGAGAAGGAACAGCGTCTCACCCAGTGGCGGGACGCCCCGACGCTTGCGCTGGACCCCGCCGAGCCACCGGCGCTTTTTGCGACCGTTGCGGCACGGGGACGCTTCGACCCCGAGCGCCACGTCCTGCTCGACAATCAGATTCGCAACAACCATCCCGGGGTGCACATTTTTACGCCTTTCTACCCCCAGGATTCTGACGAGATCTACATGGTCAATCGAGGCTGGCAACCGTTGGACCGAAATGCGCAAACGGCGCCGCGGTTTGAAACCCCGGATGAACCAGTCGCCATCACCGCGCGGGTCAGCGACGCCCCGCGCGTCGGGCTGCAGCTGGGCGAAGCGGCGCCGCTGGACCCCACCGACTGGCCCAATCTCATGACCTACTACGACAGCGAACGAATTCGCGATGCGCTGGGTCAGACGGTGGCCGACAACGTGCTGCTGCTCGACCCTGACCATCCCGCGCACTTAAGCGGCGATCAATGGCCGCGCGTCAACATGAGCCCCGAACGCCATATTGGCTATGCCTTTCAGTGGGCCAGCATCGGAACCGCCATTTTCCTGATCTGGCTCACGCTTACTGTACGGAAGCTTCGTAAAAAATGAACCGAATCGCCATTATCGCCGTCTTTGCGGTGTTCCTGATTCCCGTGCTCCTGGCAACCCTGATGCACAGCCGGTGGCTGGACTGGCAGCCGGGGGGCGGGCGCAACCACGGAGAGCTCATCGAGCCGGTCATCGAGCTCGACGCGTTCGAGGTCCGCGACGCCTTCGGCAATCCAATCGCGCGCGAAGACCTGCTCGAGCGCTGGCAGCTGATCCACGTCGAGCCCGGATCCTGCGAGGCAAGCTGCCTGGAAAACCTGTACTGGCTGCGCCAGGTTCGCCTGGCCCAGGATCGCCACCAGCCGGAAATCGGGCTGATGTTTCTCAGCCCGCAGCCCCAGGACGAGCAGACCTTGAGCTCGATTAGCGAGCTGGCCGAAGATTTTCGGGTCATTGAGGGTGAGTCCGCGAGACCCTTGCTCGACCAGTTGCCCGACAACGCGCGTCAAGGCGGCTTCTACATTGGCGACCCCTTGGCCAATATAATAATGCGTTATCCCATCGACGCTGACCACAACGGCATCCGCCGTGATCTGCGTCGCCTTTTGACCTGGACCCAGCGCGACTGACCCGGTGCCATGAGCCGTTCTCTGTACAACAAATTAACTCTGTTTGCCTGCGGCCTGACCCTGGTCGTGATCGTTCTGGGCGCCTGGGTCCGTCTGACCGACGCCGGACTCGGCTGCCCGGACTGGCCGGGCTGCTACGGCCACCTGACGTGGCCGGACTCCGACGAGGAGCTGGCCGTGGCCGAGCAGGTACGCGTGGATCGTGCGGTCGACGTAGGGGCTGCCATCCGCGAGATGGTGCACCGCTATGCGGCCGCGATCCTGGGCCTGGTGGTCGTGATCCTGGCTGCGGCGGCCTGGCGGCGCCGGCACGAGCCGGGCCAGCCGGTCAAGCTGCCCCTGCTGCTGCTGGGGCTGATTCTTTTCCAGGGCGCGCTCGGCGCATGGACGGTCACGATGCTGCTCAAACCGGCCATCGTGCTGGCCCACCTGGCCGGCGGCATGCTGACTTTCAGCCTGCTGGTCCTGCTGTATCTGAGGACCCGGCCGCACCAGACCCGACCCAACCTGCCGCAGCGCAAACTGCGTCCTGCGCTCGCCCTGGCCACCGCGGTGCTGGTGGCCCAAATCCTGCTCGGCGGCTGGGTCAGCACCAACTACGCCGCTCTGGCCTGCCCGGATTTCCCGACCTGCACCGGCCAGTGGTGGCCGGACAGCAATTTCAGCGAGGGCTTTCGGCTCTGGCGCGGGGTTGGCGTCGATTACGAGGGCGGGATTCTCGATCAGCAGGCGCGGGTCGCCATCCACCTTGCCCACCGCCTGGGTGCCGTTGTCGTGATCGGCTTGTTCGGATGGCTGCTGTGGCGACTGTTCCAGACCCCCGGCCTGGCG
>JBMCIV010000013.1:0-12633 GCA_048616735.1 Wenzhouxiangella sp.
CGGTGCCGTGCTGGTCGTCGTGGAAGACCGGGATGTTCATCCGCCGCTTGAGTTCTTCTTCGACGTGGAAGCACTCGGGCGCCTTGATGTCTTCAAGGTTGACGCCGCCGAAAGTGGGCTCCAGGCTGGCGATGATGTCGATCAGCTTGTCCGGATCGGGCTCGCTGATCTCGATGTCGAACACGTCGATGCCGGCGAACTTCTTAAACAGCACGCCTTTGCCTTCCATCACCGGTTTGGCCGCCAACGGACCGATGTTGCCCAGCCCCAAGACGGCCGTGCCGTTGGAAATCACCGCCACCAGGTTGCCCTTGGCGGTGAACTCGCGCGCGCTGTCAGGATTGGCATGGATGGCCTCGGAGGCCGCCGCCACACCGGGTGAATAGGCCAGGGCCAGGTCCTTGGCCGTGGTCAGCGCCTTGGTCGGCGTGACCTTGATCTTGCCCGGCACCGGGTAGCGGTGATAGTCGAGCGCCTGTTCTTTGAACTTGTCGTTGTCGGGCATCAGTTCTCTTCTTCTTCGCTCCATTCGCCCAGCGCGGCCAGGCCGTTCATGCGGGCCCGGTGAAGCAGAATCTGCTGGGCTTTGTCCCGGTTGGCCTTCGGGTCGGCGGCCCAGGTCTTGAGGCATTCGGCCTGCAGCGCGCGGCCGTAGGAAAAGCTCAGCGGCCAGGGCATATCGCCCATCTTGTTCATGGCATCCAGGTGACAGGTCGCTTCGACGTCGCCTTGTCCGCCGGACAGGAACACCACCCCGGCGGTGGCGGCGGGCACCGCGTTGAGCAGACAGTCGATCGTGGCTTCGGCCACCTCTTCGACCCCGGCGCGGTCTTCGGCTTCGCTGCCCGAAATCACCATGGAGGCCTTGAGCACCAGCCCTTCAAGCATGACGTTTTGCTCATACAGCTCGGCAAACAGGGCCTTGAGCGTGGCCTCGGTGACATCGAAGGATGTGTCGAGATCATGATCACCGTCCATCAGCACTTCCGGCTCGACGATGGGCACGATGCCGGCCTCCTGGCATAGGGCGGCGTAGCGCGCCAGGGCGTGGGCATTGGCGTCGATGCACGCGCGCGAAGGGATATCGTCGCCAATGGTGATGACCGCCCGCCACTTGGCAAACTTCGCGCCCAGTTCGGCGTACTCGGCCAGGCGCTCGCGCAGGCCGTCCAGGCCCTCGGTGACCTTTTCGTCCTCGAAGCCGGCCAGAGGCTTGGCGCCCTTGTCGACCTTGATGCCGGGCAGGATGCCGACCTGCGCCATCATCCGGACCAGCGGGGTGCCGTCGGGCAGTTTCTGGCGGATGGTTTCGTCGAACAGAATGGCGCCTGAGATGTGCGCTCCCAGCCCCTCGGTGCTCAGCATCATGGAGCGGTAGTCGAGGCGGTTGGCCTCGGTGCTTTCGACGCCGACGCTGTCGAAGCGCTTCTTGATCGTGCCACCGGATTCGTCGATGGCGAGAATACCCTTGCCCGGGGCCACCAGGGCCTGGGCGATTTCAACCAGCTGTTCGTAACGATCGGTCATGTCCGCTCCTGACTGCGATGAAAGAGGTCCGCTTAAATCATTCGGCTATTGTATCCAGCCGCGCCCGCTCAAGCAGGCTTTTGACGCGGCGCGCGGCCGAAACCCGCTGGATTGAAGGTCAGCGGTTTTCCGCTGGGGGTGACTGGGTAAGTTGCTGGAGCAGCTGCAGGCATTTGTGGTGCAGGGGTTCAAGCTCTGCCAAGCAGGCCAGCGCGGCGTGGGCATCGGTTTGCCGGCGGATTCGGCTCATGCGCTCCGCGATTTTGTGCATCTGCTTGCTGATCGTCAATACCTGTTCGGCGAGCGACCGCGCGCGCGGCCCGCTCGAGGCCGCGCGCAAGGATCGGCGCAGCCGTGATTCTAGGGCGTCGAACGGCGGCGCCGTCTCCACGCCACCTTTGCAGTACTCGACCAGATTTCGCATCCAGGCGCGGTGCTCGACCTCGGCGTACAGAAATTCCAGGCTGCGACGATCCAGCGGGGTCACCTGCGCCCAGGCCTGCGGCAGCCGCCACTGTTCGACCCACACACCCATCCCGGCAGCCGGCATGGGCCGGCCGATGGCGTAACCCTGGGCGACCTCGCAGCCCAGCTGCCGCAGCGCTCGACCGTGCTGGACGGTCGCGACGCCCTCGGCCACCGCCTGCATGCGAAAAGCCCGCGCCAGATTCAGCACGCCGTCGAGAATCGCCAAGTCATCCGGATCATGCAGCATGTTGCTCACGAACGCCTGATCCATCTTGAGCACGCGCACCGGCAGACGCCTGAGAAAGGTCAACGACGAATAGCCGGTGCCGAAATCATCCAGCGCCACCTCCACGCCCAGCGCCATGCAGCGCGCGATCACCTCCGAGACCGCAGCCACGTCTTCCAGGGCGGTGCTTTCGACCACTTCCAGCTGCAGATGCGACGGCGGCACTTCCGGGTAGCGACGCAACAGCCCGCTCAGTTCGGTGACAAAGCCGGGCTGCTGCAGGTACTCGCCGGTGACGTTGACGCTGAGCGGCAAGTTCAGACCCTTGCGCTGCCAGATCGTCATCTGGGCCAGGGCGCGGCGCAAGACCCAGCGGCCCAGATCCACTTCCAGGCTGTGGCGGCTGATCAGCGGCAAGAAACTCGACGGCTGCAGCAGGCCTTTGTCCGGATGCTGCCAGCGAATCAGCGCCTCGGCGCCCATCAGCTCGCCGCTTGCCATGTTAACCTTGGGCTGGAAATACAGCAGCAGTTCATCGCGCTCCAGCCCGCCGCGGATCTGCTCGGCGTATTCATGGCGCCCGCGCAGATCGCCGTCGCGCTCCACGTCGAACAGCCGATAGCGATTCTTTCCGGCCAGCTTGGCTTCGTACATTGCCTGGTCGGCCTGGCGCAGCAGCTGATCGGCGTCGATGTCGTCTGGCTGCGGGTACAGGCTGACCCCGATGCTGGCCGAAACGCGCACCTCGTGACCTTCGATTTTTTCCGGTATCGCCAAAGCCACCAGCAGGCGATTGATCAGCCGCGTGTAGGCGGCCAGGTCGGCCAGGTCGTTCATGACCACGGCAAACTCGTCGCCGCCGATCCGGGCCACGGTGTCGGTCTCGCGCAGGCATCGCTGCATTCGCCGCGACAGCACGATCAGAAGACTGTCGCCCACGTTATGGCCATGCGTATCGTTGACGGCCTTGAAACCATCCAGATCGACAAAGGCAAGGACCAGCGGCGTTTTGGTTCGGCGCGCGCGCGCCATGGCCAGCGCCAGCCGATCGGCCAGCAGCACCCGGTTGGGCAGGCCGGTCAGGGCATCGTAGTGGGCGATGTTGTGCAGCTTGCGCTCGTTTTCTTTGCGCCGGGAGATGTCGTCAAACAGCGTGACCGAGCCCTCGCGCTCGCTCAGCGGCATGCTGGTCAACGAAACATCCAGATCCCGACCGTCGCGGCGGCGGAAGCGCTGCTCGCCGGTAAAGCGCTCGCCGCGCGAAGTCGCGGCAAGAATCGGGCACGGCAGGCTGGCGTCGCCCGGGTCTGAGGGGTGAATGTGAAACATCTCGTGGGCTTTTTGCCCGACCAGCTCTTCGGGGTCGAATCCAAGCAGATGGCAGGCTCTGGGATTGACCTCGGTGATCACGCCCTGGCCGTTCAAAGCGTACATGCCCTGGCCCAGCGAACGGGTAATCAGATCCAGTCGTTCGCGCTCGGCGAATTTCTCCGAGGCGACTCGGATCAGGTAATGCGCGCCCACCCCCAGCAACAGCATGGCGATCAGCGCCAGAAACGCGTTGAGCCGGAACGCCCGGTCCATGTCCGTCAGCGCCGTTTCCTGCGCGTAGGACAGCAACAAGCCGGCCACCACGCCGCCTGGATCCACCATGGGCTGCAGCGTCATCACGAAATCGACGCCGTCCACGCCCAGCCGCAGGCCGCTCGGGGCAGCCGCCTCCACCCTCGCGCGCAGCGCCGGATCCTCACCAACCGCGCGCGCCAGTCGATCGGCGAACCTCGAGTTACCCGACCCTTGCCGGGAAGCAACCACGAACTGCGCCGAACCCGGCCAGGGACGATACTGTTCGGCCAAGCCCTCGACCGGCATGTCCTGCACCAGCGAGCGCTCCAGCAGCACTTCGAACACAAGCTCCGGTACCAGTTGTTCGAGGTCTTGCAGCAGCGCCGGAAACGGCAGGCTGAACTCCACGCTGCCCAGGTGCACCCCATCCTCATCGACGATCGGATAGACGCTGCGGTAGCCGGCCACCAGCCGACCGGCTTCGAATCCGTGGACAGCCTTGAGGGTGGCGTTGACCTGGCGGATGGACTCGCGCACGCTGGTCAAATCATCGCCAAATCGGTCGGGGTCATGGAAGCGCAAAAAGCTTTCGCCGTCTGGCAGATGGAAATGGAACAGGCCGATGCCGCGTGCGGCCATGTGGCGAAACCCCGGCTCAAGCAGCTCGAACAGCTGGGCTCGGCTCTCTTCCCGGGCTTCAGGTGATTGGGCAGCGCGCAGCAAGGCCAGGGTTTGCGGCTGGTAGACGTATTGCTCGAGGTAGGTCGACACGCTGTTTCGCTGCAGCGCCTGCACGGCGTCCCAGCTGATTTTTTGCGCCGTCAGGCTGTGGCTCAGCAGATTCTCGACGCTGGTTTTGTGCTGGTGATGGAGCAAGAGGAGTACCAGCGCCGAGACGACAACAAGCAACCCCCACGCCACCAGGTAGCGACGCCGAGGCCGTGAGCCAGGCGCAGACGCGGAACTCACCGCAGCGGCACCTCAGGCCCCAGCCATTGCTTCGAATGCCGCACGCTTAACACCCCCCGGTGATATGCCGACTCCAGTCCCACCCGTCCGGTCTTCCCCTTTAAGGAATCCGTCGGCCGGAACCCGACAGTGTACACCGTCCGGCCACGCCATCAGCGCCGGACGGCAAAGTGCGCGCACCGATCAGATCGTCAGGATCTTGAGGGTGTTGGTGCCGCCGGGCTGGCCTTGGGTGTCGCCATGCGTCATCAGGACCCGGTCGCCCCGGGCCGCGAAGCCGTGCCGGCAGACCTGTTCCAGCGCGCGCTGGATCTGGTCGGCTTGCGCCTCCCCGGACTGATGGGCAAAAAACAGCGAATGGACGTGCTGGAACAGGCGCATGCGCCTAAGCGAGGCCCGGTTTGGGCTGAGCGCGATGATCGGCGCCGGCGAGCGCACCCGGCTCAGCCACTGCGCGGTCGAGCCGGAGTCGGTCAGGACGACGATCGCGCGCACGGGTAGATTGTTGGCCGTCATCATCGCCGCCATGGCGATGGCCTGATCGATGCGCTCGGCGCGAACGTTCAGGCGCCGCGCCGGCACGTGGGCCTGGACGTGGCGCTCGGCGCCCTCGCAGATGCGGCCCATCGCCTCGATCACCTTGACCGGATGGCGGCCGACGGCCGTTTCGGCCGACAGCATCACCGCGTCGGTGCCGTCGATGACGGCGTTGGCCACGTCGAGCACCTCGGCGCGGGTCGGAATCGGGCTGTCGATCATCGACTGCATCATCTGGGTGGCGGTGATCGCGGCCCGGTTCTGGTCCAGCGCGGCGGCGATGATGCGCTTTTGCAGCCCCGGCAGCTCGGCCTCGCCGATCTCCACCCCCAGGTCTCCGCGCGCGACCAAGACCGCGTCGGAGGCCTCGATGATGGCCTCGAGGTTTGCGATCGCCTCGGTGCGCTCGATCTTGGCGACCAGCCCGGCCTGACCACCGGCGCGGCGGAGCAGGGCACGGGCCTGCTCGATGTCGGCGGCGTTGCGCGGAAACGAGACCGCCAGGTAGTCGACCTGCCACTCGGCGGCGCGCTCGATATCGGCCGCATCGGCCTCGGCCAGCCCGGGTACGGACAGACCGCCGCCGCGCAGGTTCAAACCCTTGCGATCCGACAGCGTACCGGCCGTCAACAGCGTGCACTCGATGCGATCGCCGTCGACCCGCTCGACGCGCATCGCGATCAGGCCGTCGTCGAGCAACAGCTCGCTGCCCGGCACGACATCGTCGATGAGCCCGAGGTAGCCGACGCCAACCCCGCGCTCGTCACCCGGCGGCGGATCGGGACGCGCATACAGGTTGAATCGCTGCCCGGCCTGAAGCGCGACCGAGCCTTCGCGAAAACGATTGATGCGGATCTTGGGGCCGGACAGGTCGGCCATCACCGCCACGTCGGTGTCGAGCTCGCGCGCGGCCGCGCGCACCATGCGGATACGGCGGGCGTGGGTCTCGGGATCGCCGTGCGAGAAGTTGACCCGGACCACGTCGCAGCCGGCTTCGATCAGCCGTTCAAGCACCTCCGGATCGTCGGTGGCCGGCCCGAGGGTGGCGACGATGCGCGTGCGACGGGTCATGACCGGACCCGATCAGGCCAGCTCACGGCTGATCCGCATGACGTTGGGGTTGCGGCGCAGACGGCGCATGACCCGGGCCAGCTGGTCGCGGCCGGTCACGCTCAGGATAAAACGCAGCACGGCCGTCTCGCGGGTGGAATGGCTCTGGTCGACCTGCTCGATATTGGCCCCGATCTGGCCCAGCGCGGCCGAGATCGAGGCCAGCACGCCGGGGCCGTTGACGGTGATCAGGTTCAGCGCCACCGAGAAATGACCGTGGATCAGCGGCTCCCAGGTCACTTCCAGGCAGCGGTCGGCGTGATTCTTTTCCAGCTCGGGCACGTTCGGGCAGCGCTGACGGTGGATGACCACGCCCTTGCCGGGCGAGAGGTAACCCATGATGGGATCGCCCGGAATCGGGTGGCAGCACGAGGCGTAGATCACCGCGCTGCCCTCGTCACCGCCGATGGTCAGGCTGGCCTGGTCGCCGTCGGGATCCTTGCGGTGGCGCTGGGTCAGCGGCAGCAGCTTGCCGGCCACCACCCGCGCCAGCAAGTCGCCGCGGGCGATGCGCACCAGCAGGTCCTCGAGGCGCTCCAGCCCGGATTTTTTCAGATAGCGGTCCAGCCGGCGCTGGGAAATGGTTTCCAGCGAATAGCCGCGCCGGCCCAGGGCCTGGTCCAGCAGGCGGTCGCCAATGGCCACCGAATCGGCCTGCTCGAGGTTTTTCATGTGGCTGCGAATGGCCGTTCGCGCCTTGGAAGTGACCACGAACTCCAGCCACTCCGGCTGCGGCTTGGCGCCCTCGCGGGTGATGATTTCGATGGTCTGGCCGTTTTCCAGGCGGGTATTGAGCGGCAGCGCCACGCCGTCGACGCGCGCGCCCACCGCCTGGTTGCCGACGTCGGTATGAATGGCGTAGGCAAAGTCCAGCGCGCAGGCGTCGGCCTTCAAGTCGATGATCTTGCCGCGCGGGGTGAACACAAAGATTTCGTCGGGGAACAGCTCGGCTTTGGCTGAGTCCATGAAGTCGTTGGCGTCGGGAGCGCGCGACTGGGTCTCAACCAGCTTGAGCAGCCATTCGCGCGCGCGCACCGCGGTCGAGCGATCAGGCGAGGCTTTGTACAGCCAGTGCGCGGCCGCGCCTTTTTCGGCCACCAGGTCCATTTCCTCGGTGCGGATCTGGATTTCCACCGGGACGCCCAAAGAGGAATTGAGCACCGTGTGCAGCGACTGGTAGCCGTTGGCCTTGGGGAGCGCAATGTAGTCTTTGAAACTGCCGGGCTTGGGCTTGTAGAGCGCGTGGGCCACGCCCAGGGCCTGGTAGCAGTGCGGCTCGGAGTGGGTGACGATGCGGAAGGCGTAGACGTCCATTACCCGCTCGTAGGGCACGTTCTTGTCGCGCATCTTGCAGTAGATGCTGTACGGCGTTTTGGTGCGGCCCTCGATTCGGCAAGGGATTCCGGCCTCGCCCAAACGCTTTTTCAGCGCTGCGGTGATCGACTCGATCACCTCCTGACGGTTGCCAGCCAGCTTGGCCACGCGTCCCTCGATTACCCGATGGCGCTGGGGGTACAGGTTGGCAAAACCGAGCTCCTCGAGCTCTTCTTTGAGCACGTTCATGCCGAGCCGGTCGGCAATGGGCGCATAGATCTGCAGGGTCTCGCCCGAGATTCGTCGCCGCGCCGAATCCGACATCGCCCCGATGGTGCGCATGTTGTGGGTGCGGTCGGCAAGCTTGATGAAAATCACCCGCAGATCGCGGCTCATGGCCAGCAGCAGCTTGCGGAAGCTTTCCGCATCGGCCTCGAGCCGGGTGCGGAACTTCATCTTGTCGAGTTTGGTGACCCCGTCGACCAGCTTGGCCACGTCTGCGCCGAACTCGCGCACCAGGTCGTCGCGCTCTACCGGCGTGTCTTCGATGGTGTCGTGCAGGATGGCCGCGGCGATGGTCTGGTGGTCCATGCGCATCCCGGCCAGGATGCGGGCCACGGCGACCGGGTGCAGGATGTAGGGTTCGCCGGAGCGGCGGGTCTGGCCCTGGTGGGCCTCGGCGCCGATCTCGTAGGCGCGCAGAACCAGTGCGACCTGCTCCGGCTCAAGATAGGTGTTGAGCAGATCCCTGAGTTCGCGGACCGGGCCCGGCAGCATCAGGCGGGCAACCGGGAATCAGTCGTCGTCGTCTTCCGGCGGCGGCGGAACCTCGGCCTGCATGGCCGCCAGGCGGGCGTCCAGATCAGCCTGCAGTTCACCGATGTTGTCGTCGTCGACCGCGCCGTCGGCGATCTCGCGCAGGGCGATGACGGTGGGCTTGTCGGAGGCCTCTTCGACCAGCGGATCGGCGCCGTTGGCGATCATCCGGGCGCGCTGGGCGGCCGTGACCACCAGCTCGAAGCGATTGGGGACGGCGTCGATACAGTCTTCTACGGTAACTCGTGCCATGAGCGGCTCTTTATCTTAAGGATAGCCGTCTATTGTAATGCCGCCGGCCGCTTCATCCAATAGGCATTGCACGTGCGCATTCTGGCGCGATCTGCGCTGCGGCCAGGCCGAGACGATGGCGACCAACTCGGCCAGGGCGACCTCGAAATCGTCGTTGACGACCATCCAGGAGAAATCGCGACAGGCCTCGATTTCACGCCGGGCCTCGCCCAGACGCCGACGGATGATCGTCTCGGCATCCGAGCCGCGGCTGCGCAAGCGCTCGGCCAGCACGGTCATCGACGGCGGCAGGATGAAGATCGAGCAGGCCTCGGGGTAATGGCGCGCGACCTGGGCCGCGCCCTGGACGTCGATTTCCAGCACGACGCTGCGGCCCTGGGCCCATAGCGCTTCGACCCGGGATTGATCGGTGCCGTAGTAGTTGCCGAAGACCTCGGCGTGCTCCAGGTAGCGGCCCTGTTCGATACCTTCCCGGAAGGTCGCAACGTCGACGAAATGGTATTGCTCACCGTCGATCTCGCCGACCCGCGGCGGGCGGGTGGTATCGGAAACCGACAGCGCCAGGCGATCGAGGCGGGCCAGCAGGGCCCGCAGCAGGCTGGTCTTGCCGGTGCCGCTGGGCGCGGCAATCACGTAGAGCTCGCCGCCGTTGGCCGTCCCCCTACTCGACATTCTGGATCTGCTCGCGCATCTGTTCGATCAGGACTTTCAGCTCGACGGCCGCCTGCCCGGTCTCGACCACCGCGGCCTTCGATCCCAGCGTATTGGCCTCGCGGTTGAGCTCCTGCATCAAAAAGTCCAGGCGCCGGCCGACCGGCTCGTCGCGCTCGAGCACGCGCCGGATCTCGGTCACGTGCACACCAAGCCGATCGAGCTCTTCGTCGACGTCGAGCTTTTGCAGGGCCAGCACCACTTCCTGCTCGACCCGACCCGGCTCGACCGGGTGGTCGAGCGCGGCCAGCCGATCGCGCAGGCGCTGATCCAGGGCGGCCCGGATTTCGGGCAGGTGGGCGCGTACCTCGGCGACCTGCCGTTCGATGCCGGCCAGACGCTGCTCGACCATCGCCGCGATCGCCGCGCCCTCCTGTTCGCGCCCGGCAACCAGGGCAGCCAGGGTCTCGTCCAGCAGCTCCAGCGCCGCGGCGCGCTCGTGATCGAAATCCAGCTGCTCCTGCACCACCAGTCCGGGCCAGCCGAGCAGGTCGACCAGGTCGGGCTCGGCCGCATGGCTGCCGGTGTGGGCGGCCAGCTCGCGCACCAGCCGGCCGAGGCGCTGGGCCAGCTGCTCGTCGAGCTTGAGGTCGGCCGCTTCGGCCCCCGGCTCGGGCTGAAAGCGCAGCCCGGCCTCGATCTTGCCGCGCTGCAGAGTCTGCTTGAAGGCCTCGCGCACCTGCGGCTCGAGCGCGCGGAACTGCTCGGGCAGGCGCAGGTGCAGATCGAGATAGCGCTGATTGACCGAGCGCAGCTCCCAGGTCAGCTCGCCGCGGGGGGTGCGCAGCGAGCGCTGGGCGTAGGCGGTCATGCTTCGGATCATGGCAATCTAAGGTATCCAGCGTTGGGGATTTGCGGGGGCTGCGCCCAGACGGCCATGGTAACCTTGCCGGCCGCGCAACAGGAAAGGAATGCATCGTGGCCAGACCCTCAGGACGCGCCGCCGATCAGCTGCGCCCGGTCCTTATCGAGCGTCATTTCACCAAGCACGCCGAAGGCTCGGTGCTGATCAGCTGCGGCGACACCCGCGTGCTGTGCACCGCCAGCGTCGAGGAGCGCGTCCCGCCCTGGCTCAGAGGCAAGGGCCAGGGCTGGGTGACGGCCGAGTACGGCATGCTGCCGCGCGCCACCGGCACCCGCAACCAGCGCGAGGCCAGCCGCGGCAAGCAGGGCGGTCGGACCCTGGAAATCCAGCGCCTGATCGGCCGCAGCCTGCGCGCGGTCATCGATCTGGAGGCCGTGGGCGAACGCTCCATCACCCTGGATTGCGACGTTCTGCAGGCCGACGGGGGCACCCGCACCGCCTCGATCACCGGCGCCTACGTCGCCCTGGTCGACGCGGTCGATCGACTGTTCGACGCCGGCAAGCTCAAGCGCAACCCCATCCATGGCCGGGTCGCGGCCGTCTCGGTCGGCATGCTCGGCAGCGACGCCGTGCTGGATCTGGACTACGCCGAGGACTCAACCGCCGACACCGACCTGAACGTGGTCATGAACGACGGCAGCGGCCTGATCGAAATCCAGGGTACGGCCGAGGGTCACGCCTTTCACCGGCACGAACTTGACGCCATGCTCGGCCTGGCCGAGAAGGGTATCGCCGAGCTGATCCAGGCCCAGGAGGCCGCGCTTCGTGGCGCCTGATCAGCTCGTCCTGGCCAGCGGCAACAAGGGCAAGCTCAAGGAGTTTCGCCACCTGTTCAAGCCGCTGGCGCTGACCGTCCACGCCCAGTCCGAGTTCAAGGTACCGCCGGTGGCCGAGACCGGCTTGACCTTCGTCGAAAACGCCCTGCTCAAGGCGCGCGCCGCCGCCCGGGTCGCAAAACTGCCCGCCCTGGGGGACGATTCCGGCCTCGTCGTCGAGGCGCTCAAGGGCCAGCCGGGCATTTACTCGGCGCGCTTTGCCGGCGCCAGCGCCAGCGACCGCGACAACAACGATCTGCTGCTGGAAAAGCTCTCCGGCGTGACCCCCGAGCGCCGATCCGCCGCCTTTTACTGCTGCCTGGTCTTGTTGCGCCACCACCGCGACCCGGCCCCGATCATCGTCAGCGGCACCTGGCACGGCACCATTCTGGAAGCCCCGCGCGGCAAAGGCGGCTTCGGCTACGATCCGCTGTTCTTCGACCCCAAGCTCGGCGCCACCGCGGCCGAGCTGTCGATGGCCGAGAAAAGCCAGGTCAGCCACCGCGGCAAGGCGCTCAAGGCCTTGCTCGATAAATTGAAAGGTTAAGGGATTTAAGGGTTCAGCTAAATCCCCCAATGCTCCGCTCCCCCCCTCTGTCGCTTTACGTGCACTTCCCCTGGTGCGTGGCCAAGTGCCCGTACTGCGACTTCAACTCGCACGCGCTCGGCGGGCCGGTGCCGGAGGAATCCTACGTCGACGCGCTGCTGGCCGACCTGGAGCTGGAGCTGCCGCGGATCTGGGGACGCACGGTCCACAGCATCTTTTTAGGCGGCGGCACGCCGAGCCTGTTTTCGGCCGCGGCCATGGATCGACTGCTGGGCGGGGTGCGCGCGCGCCTGACCCTGGCCCCCGCCGCCGAGATCACGATGGAGGCCAACCCCGGCACCGTCGAGCACGACCGCTTCGAGGACTACCGTGCAGCGGGCATCAATCGCATCAGCCTTGGCGTTCAGAGCTTCAACGACCGCCACCTGAGCAAGCTCGGTCGCATTCACGGCGGCGCCGAGGCGCGGGCCGCGATAGCGGCGGTGCGCGCGGCCGGCTTCGATAACTTCAACCTGGACCTGATGTGGGCGCTGCCCGATCAAACCCTGGCCGAGGCGCTGGCGGATATCGAAACGGCGCTGGCCTTCGAACCGACCCACCTGTCGCACTACCACCTGACCATCGAACCCAACACGGTCTTTGCAGCGCGGCCACCGAGGCTGCCCGACGAGGAGGCCGCCTGGGACATGCAGGAAGCCTGCGCACGGCGCCTGAGCGCGGCCGGCTTTCGGCACTACGAGGTCTCGGCCTGGGCCCGGGCCGGCGCCTTGAGCCGCCACAACCTCAACTACTGGCGCTTCGGCGACTACCTGGGCATCGGCGCCGGCGCCCACGGCAAGATTACCCTGCCGGCCGAGGACCGCATCGTGCGCACCCGGCGCAAGTCGCATCCGCGCCCCTACCTCAAGGC
>JBMCIV010000014.1:0-12408 GCA_048616735.1 Wenzhouxiangella sp.
GAGGGCCTGGAAGACGGTCTGGACGGAGCTGCCGATTTGCTCCACGTCGCGGTCGCGGCCGCGCGCATCCTGCCCGAAGGGCTCATCGACCTGCTGCCCGTGATTACCGTGCTGGCGACCGCGTCGGCCATGGGCTCGCTGCAGGTGCGCAGCGAGCTGACGGTGATGCGGGCGGCCGGGATATCGCTGTGGCGTGTGACCGCGATTGCGCTGATCCCGGGTATTGTCGTTGCCGCTCTGGCGCTGGCGAGCCTGCAGTGGTTGACGCCCATGATGCAGCAGGGGCCTGAGCGACTGATCGGGGCCTCGCTCGGAGAGAGCGGACTGTGGCACCCGGCCCACGGTCTGTGGGTTAGAAGCGATGAGGAGTTTCTCAACGTTCAGGATCTGCGCCTGGGGCGCATTCCCACCGACATCAATCTGTACCGCTTTGATCCCGGCGGCGGGCTGTCGGTGCACATCGAGGCCGAAAGCGCCATGATTCAAAGCGACGGAGACTGGACGCTGGAGTCAGTGACGATCCGTGATTATCGGCAGGAGAACGAGCAAGCCCTTCGCCATGTGGAGAGTCAACGCTGGGATTCATTCCTGTCGGCGCGCCAGCTGGAACTGCTGCTCAGCCCGCCGGCCAGCCTGCCGCTAAGCGATCTTTGGCAATACGTGGAGGGCCTCAAGGCGCGTGAGCAGGAAGCGGCCGAGTTCGAAATGGTGCTGTGGCGTCGGCTGGCGCTCCCGCTGGCCTGCCTGGGCATGGTGCTGGCGGCCATGGCGACGGCCGCCGTGCCCTTGAAAAGCCGCGCCGTGAGTCTGCGCCTGGTCGCCGCGCTGACGCTGGGTCTGGGCTTTGAGCTGGGGGCAGAACTGACCGCCTATCTGGCGCTGGTGCTGGGCTGGTCGGTGATTGCTGCCGCCCTGGGGCCGGCTGTTGCGCTTGCGGGGTTCTCGTGGTGGTTGCTGGCCAAAGCCCGCTGAGCCGGTCGCAGCCGGCCCAGCGGGGCCATTGACGGGCTACTCTAGCCTTGGCGCTCCACCCAGGCGTTGCACCAGCCCTCGTTGGCGACCTGCTTGCCGGGGAAGATGCTGCAGCCAAACCACTCGGCCGACAGGTCTCCCTGGGCGAGCTGGCAGTTGGCGCAGATTTGACCTTCTTCGTAGCGCGGCCAGCGCGACTGGTCGACGTCGCTGTAATGGTGGACATATCCCAGGGCCTTGGCCTGGGCGCCATCGGGGTCTAGGCGTTCATCCTCGGCCCAGGCAGTGCCGGCCGACATCCGCGTTATGGCAGGCAACAGCAGCGCCAGCGAGCCGGCGCCGGCCAGGCGAAACAGATTACGCCGTGAACAGGTTTTCATGAAAAGCTCTCCTCAGTCAATTTCAGACTCATCCGGCCTCAACACCGGATAAGTAGATTATCAGTCGCGCAGAGCTGGAGTTGTGATGCTGAGCGAATCGGCTCAATGGGACGAAAACGTGGATCTGCCGCCGGCCGGTCAAGTCCGGTACTGCGCCCTGGCCGCCCCTGGGCTGCGCCCGGCGAAGCTTTTCACGAACCTTGGCCAGACACTGGACTGGCGCCAGCTGCCGGTACGGATGTTCGGTCGTTCGATTCCGCAGCCGCGGCTGACCGATTTTCGCGCCGACCCCGGCGTCGGCTACCGCTATTCCGGCTTGAGCCTGGAGGCGCGGCCCTGGACCGATGACCTGGCCCTGATTCGCCAGATCGTTGAGCGGCGCACCGGCTGTTGCTTCAACAGCGTGCTGTGCAATTTCTATCGCGACGGGCGCGACTACATGGGCTGGCACGCCGACAACGAACCCGAGCTGGGTCCCGAGCCGGTGATTGCCTCGGTCAGTTTCGGGGCGCAGCGGCGCTTTGTGCTCAAGCCCAGAACCGGCGGACCCGAGCGGGTGGAGTTTGAACTGGAATCGGGCAGTCTGCTGCTGATGTGCGGCGACGTCCAGGAGCACTGGCTGCACCAGCTGCCGCGCGCAATGCGCGTCTCCGAGGCGCGCATCAATCTCACCTTTCGCAAGATCCTGAACCCGTAGCCCGCCGGGCCGGCGACGGCCTCGGCGCCTGCTTAGCCGCGCGGCCCGCTGGCCGTAACTAGTCGTCGGGGGCGCCCGCGGCCGGGTCGACAGAAGAGAAGGCTTGTTCGCTGCCGACGTCTTCGGGGTCGGTTAACACGGTCACGGTCTGGCGGGCCTGTTCCAGCATCTGATGGCAGTGCCGGCTCAGCGCCACGCCGCGCTCGAACACGCTCAGCGAGTCTTTGAGCGGCAGATCTCCTTGTTCAAGTTTTTCAACTATTTGCTCGAGCTCCTTGAGGGCTGGCTCGAATTCGGGAGGATCATCAGAAGCGGGCGGTTCCGGCTGCTTTTTCATGCTGTTTATTGTAACGGTTCGGAGAGTTCAGGGTGCCAGGCCAGGCGCACGCCATGGTGCTCGAGCAGGCGGGCAAAATCAACGTCCAGCCAGCGATCACCGACGGCAACCAGCCGATCCTGAAACCAGATTCGCGGCCACGCCCGCCGCTGCCAGGGCGGCACACCGGCCTCGGCCAGGATCTTCTTGACCGCCCGCCGCCCGGCGCCGGCGCGCAGCCGAATCCGCTCGCCGGGCGCGCCGGAGCGCACCCGCATTTCCAGCGCCGGCAAGGTGCCGAAAAAATGCAGCGATCCGCCTTCTTCGGGCAGACGCAACGCGCTATTGCCGTTCCAGTCAAGACACCAGGGCACGTGTTTCCGGGTTGGTGAGCGCAGCCACAGGAAATCACCGTGGCGCTGCAGGCGGCTGTCGTCCCAGTCCAGGACCGGCTGGCGGTCGCCAGCGGCGTGCTCGACCTGGCGCATGAACTCATCCAGGCTCTGTCCGGGCGGCGGCGGGTGGCCGTGTTTGATGCACCAGTGTCTCAAGGCCTCGGCGCGCCGAAAAGGCGCCAGCCCGCGCAACACATCCAGCCGCAGGCAGCCGCCGGGCTGTTCTGCTTGCTCAAGGTCGAGCCGGGCCAGCTCGGCCAGGACTTCTCCGGCCGCCCGGTTGAGTCCGGCCGTGCGGGCAAAGGCCTGGACGCAGCCCGGAAAATGCTCGCGCAGCAGCGGCATGATTTCGTGGCGAAGAAAGTTGCGGTCCAGACTGACCAGGTTGTTGGCCGGATCCTGAAGGCCGCGCAGGCGGTGGGCGTCCAGGTAGGTCTTGATGTCTTCGCGCCGCCAGCCCAGCAGCGGACGGATCAGATGACCGGCTCCAAAGCGCCTGTGGGTGGGAATTCCGCCAAGGCCGCCGGGGCCGGACCCGCGCAGCAGGCGCAAAAGCACGGTTTCGGCGACGTCATCTGCGTGATGGGCCGTGACCAGCACATCGCCGGACCCGACGTGGTCAGACAGCGCGGCATAGCGCGCGCGCCTGGCGTTGGCCTCGATGGAGCCAGAGCGTCGTACCTGGACGCGCTCGATCCGGCAGGGAATGCCCATTGCCGCGGCCATTTCGGTCGCGTGGTCAGCGCGTCGGGCGCTGCCCTGATCGAGCCCGTGGTCGACATGAACGGCGCGCACAGGCCGGCCAGAGCGCGCTGCGGCCAGCTGATGCAGCAGGCAGGCCGAATCCGGTCCGCCGCTGAAAGCCACGATAATGGCCCCTGATCCCGGCCAGCGCGAGATCCCGGGGTCAAGCCCCAGTCCCCGGCCGGAGCGCGCCTCAGGGCTGCTCGAAGACACCTGAGGCCATGAGGCGCTGGTAGCGCTCATCGAGCAGTTCCGCGCGCGGCTTGCGCAGCAGAACTTCGGTTTGGGCGATTATGGTTTCCTTCAGGCGCACGGCCACCTCCTGCGGATTGCGGTGGGCGCCGCCGGCCGGTTCCTTGATCATCTTGTCGATCAGGCCCAGCGATTTCAGCTTGGGCGCGGTCAGGCCCAGCGCCTCGGCGGCGGTGGCCGCGCGATCCGGATCTTTCCACAGGATCGAGGCGCAACCCTCCGGAGAAATAACGCTGTAGATGCTGTATTGCAGCATATTGGTGCGATCGCCGACGCCGATGGCCAGCGCACCTCCGGAGCCGCCTTCACCGATCACGTTGCAGATGATGGGCACCGGCATGCGCGCCATGAAGGCCAGGTTTCTGGCGATTGCCTCGGATTGGCCGCGTTCCTCGGCGCCCACGCCCGGATAAGCGCCCGGCGTGTCGATGAAGGTAACCACCGGCAGGGTAAAGCGGCTGGCCATTTCCAGCATGCGTAGCGCCTTGCGGTAGCCTTCCGGGCGCGGCATGCCGAAGTTGCGTCGCACCTTCTCGCGCGTATCGCGGCCTTTCTGTTGCCCGATCAGGACGAAGCTGCGGCCGCCAAGTTCGGCCAGCCCGCCGACGATGGCCGGATCGTCGGCGTAGGCGCGATCCCCGTGCAGTTCTTCGAACCGGTCGAAGATCATGCTGACGTAATCCAGCGTATGGGGGCGCTCGGAGTGCCTGGCCAGCTGCGAAATCTGCCAGTCGCTCAACTCGGCAAAAATCGCCTCGGTGCGTTCGCGGCACTTGGCCTCGAGACGATTGATCTCTTCTTCGATGTTGAGTGAGTTATCTGATCCGACGTTGCGAAGCTCGCGAATCTTGGCTTCCAGTTCGGCAATGGGCTGCTCGAAGTCGAGGTAGTTGGCGGACATTCAGGCGCTGGCTTGTTTCAGGGTCTTTGCCGAGTATAGCTTTCGACCCGTCCGTCTTGCACGGTCACCGGCCCCCGCGGAATCCTCTGCCGATTCCAGCAGGTAAACGCCCAGTCCCATAACGACGCCAGGCGACGCGCGCTTGAGGGCGGGGGATGGCCGAGCGCGCTCAGCGCCAGCGCCAATGCCTCCGGGGCCGACAGCACGGCCACCGGGTCGGCGCCATGCGACTTGCTGAGCTTGCGGCCTTGCGGGTCAACCACGACCGGCAGGTGCAGGTAGCCGGGGGTGTTCAGCCCCAGCGCCCGCTGCAGGAGGATCTGGCGGCCGGTCGATTCGAGCAGGTCGGCGCCCCGGACGACCTCGGTCACGCCGGCGGCCGCATCGTCGACGACCACTGCGAGCTGGTAGGCGATCAGGTCGTCGGCGCGCCGAATGATGAAGTCGCCGGACTGGTGCGAGGGTTGCTGGCGCTGATGGCCCAGCGCCCGGTCGCGGAATTCTACCGCGGTGTCGGCGACCGCGAACCGGATCGAGCGGGCGCTTCGGCCGGCCGGAAGCCCCCTGCGGCAGGTGCCCGGATAGATTCCGCCGGCGCTCAGGTCCTTGCGGGTACAGGCGCAGGGGAAGGCCGCGCCGAGCTCGAGCAGGCGCTCGATGGCAGCGTCATGACGGGCTCGAAAATCGCTCTGGTAGCTGACCGGTTCATCCGGCCTCATGCCGAACCGCGCCAGCACGGCGAGCTGGCGCCGGGCGGCGCCTGCCACCTCGCGCGGCGGGTCGATGTCTTCGATTCGAACCAGCCAGCGCCCGCCCCGCGTCCGGGCCTCCAGAAAGCTGCCGACGGCTGCGACCAGCGAGCCGAAATGCAGCTCACCGGTTGGGGATGGCGCAAACCGACCGACCGGCCCGGGGTCGCTGACCGGGTCAATGCGGCCGGCCGTCTTGGATTCCGGCTCCACGGCACGCATTATATGCTTCCGGCTAATCATCATCGTCTTAAAAAGAGGGCTTCAAGTCATGCAGCGAATCCTGCTATTCGTAGGCACCAACCTGGCCGTGCTGGTCGTTCTGGGAATCGTCATGACGCTCCTGGAACCGTGGCTGGTTGCCCAGGGCATCAACGTCAACCATGCCGCCACCCTGCTGTTCGCGCTGATCTTCGGCATGGGGGGCGCGGTTATTTCGCTGCTTTTGTCCAAGCGCATCGCGCTCAGCGGAACGGGCGCGAGGATCATCGAGCAACCCTCGAACCAGACCGAGCGCTGGCTGGTGGAGACGGTGCGTCGCCAGGCTGGCGAGGCCGGCATCGGCATGCCGGATGTAGCGATTTACGATGCCCCGGAGCCCAACGCCTTTGCCACCGGCGCCTCGCGCAACAACGCCCTGGTGGCCGTCAGCACCGGGCTGCTGCGAGGCATGCGCCCGAACGAGGTCGAAGCGGTGCTGGGCCACGAGGTCGCCCACGTCGCCAACGGCGACATGATTACGCTGACCCTGCTGCAGGGGGTGCTTAATACCTTTGTGCTGCTGCTGTCGCGGGTGCTGGGCCAGATCATCGATCGGGCCGTGTTCCGCTCCGAACGCGCCTACGGGCCGGGTTATTTCATTTCAGTGATCGTGCTGCAGATCGTGCTGGGCATCCTGGCGAGCATGATCGTCATGGCCTTCTCGCGCTGGCGCGAGTTTCGCGCCGACGCCGGCGGGGCGCGCCTGGCCGGGAGAGGCAACATGATCGCAGCGCTGGAGCGGCTGCGGGCCAGCAACCAGCCAACGCAACTGCCGGAGTCGGTGGAAGCATTCGGTATTCGCGGCCGGGTCGGGCAGGGTATGCGTCGCCTGCTGATGAGCCACCCGCCGCTGGAAGAACGCATTCGCGCGCTCTCGGAAGGAGCACGCTAACGCTTGCTGGCTAAAAGGCCGCCTGTTCACGCACGAATTCACCCTGGACCAGGGTGATCCCGAGCTGCCACAGCGTCGCAAGATCACCGGTATCCTCGACTTTGGGCGCGACGATCCGGACGTGGTTGCGCGAGGCTTCGCGCACCAGCTCTGCCAGCTGGTCGCGCAGGGCTTCATTTTCACCCAGGTTCTGGACCATCTCGGGCGCCAGGCGGAGAAAGTCCAGCTCGAGAAATCTCAGGCTCGGGCCGGTGGCGCTGTCGGGCACCACGTCGCACACCGCGAAGCGACAGCCCAAGGGTCCGAAGCGGTGGATGAACTCCTGGGTCTGGCGCAGCTTGTCCTGCACTTCAATATCCCGAAAAGCCCAAATCATCTGGCGCGCGGGCAGGACGTCGCGCTTCATCTGGGACTCGAGGTGGTCGCAGAAACTGGAATCGGTCGCCGACTGCAGCGACAGCGTCACCATCCACAAATCGTCGCGCGAGAGCTCGCGCTCTTGCAGGGCCGTGGCCAGGCGCCGCAGCAGGTCACGATCCATCCGCGGGGCCAGCCCGAGGCGGCTGGCGGCGGCGCTGAACACCGAGGGCATGACCACTTCCTCGCTGTCTTGAGAGCGCAGCCTGGACTCGATCTCGTGGATGGTGAAGTCATCCTCGTCCATGCTGGTGACCGGCGACGACAGCAACTGGATCTCATCGTGGTCCAGGGCATGGACCAGGCGTTCGCCCCAGGCCAGGTCGCCGTCATCGGTTGCCGAGGAAATCCGCGGCCGATAGCGAACGTAGGCATTGCCGCCGGAGCGTAGCGCCTCGGCCAGGGCGATATCAGCCTGGGAAATCAGCGTCTCGGCGCTTGGGCTGGCGCTGCTGCCCTGGGTGACGCCAACGCTGACCGTGACCGGCAGGCTGATATCACCGATTTCGATCACCTGGCCCTGGCAGTGCTCGACGATCTGGCGCGACAGCGCATCGGCCTGGGATTCATCGCGGTTGTCCAGCACAACGGCAAAAATATGGTCGCGCAGCCGAGCCATGGGGACTTCTTCGCCCACGGCGTCGACGAAAAGATCCGCCAGGCTGCGGACGAGCTGATCACTGGCGCCGATCCCCACGCGCGACTGCACTTTTTCGTGGTCGTCGATCGACATCATCATGACCGCCAGGTCAGTGCTGTCGGCGTGCGTGTCCAGCACGTCTCGCAGGACTTCGATCAGGGCGGCATGATTGAGCAGCCCGGTGAGAAGATCCGACTGCTTGATGCGGCGCAGTTCTTCGCTCAGAGCGGGGTCGGCATCGGCCCGGTCTTCGTGCACCAGCATCTGGGCGCAGGCTTCGCCGCCATAGCGCGCGCGCGAAAACATGACCACGGCATTGAACCGGCTGCCGTCGGCCTTGTGCGCCGCGACCAGCAGCGGGGCGCTGGGGATCTCATCGTGCGCCAGGGTTTTGAGAACCTGCTTGAGATCGGTCTTTTCTTCGGTGCTCTCCAGCAGGTCGAGCATGGACAGGCCTTCGACCTCGTCAAAAGCGGCAAAGCCGAACATCTCCAGGTAAGCCGGGTTGGCAAAGACGTGCAGGCCCTCGTGCAGGTAGGCGATGGCTTCGCTGGAGCTCTCCAGCAGCAGGGTGTAGCGCTCTTCGATCTCGGCCAGCCGGCGATTGGCCAGTCCGGCGCTCTGTTGCGCCCGAAGCAGCTCGGCCTGGCGCAACACAATGCTGCGCAGCCGGCGGTCATTGTCGGCGGCAACAAAGCCTTCCACCCCGGCCTGGGCCAGGGTCGCCATGGCCGCCTCGTCTTCGGGGTCGATCACCCCGATCGAGCCGATGGGATGATCGAGTTCGCGCACCCGTCGATGGACCGCTTCGAACAGCTCCGGCAGGGTGCTGTCAGCGTAAACCACGACCAGGTCGATGGAATGATCTTCGAAAGCGCGCGCAACGGCGTTGGTGGTGTCGGCGAAGACCAGCACGATGCCGCTGTCGGAACCCAGCAGGCGTTCGATTTGCTTCGGGCAGGCGGGATCGTCCGTGACCAGTAGCGCTGTGACTGTCAGGGGTGAATTCATGCGCGTGTTCCAAGGTCTAGTCTGGCATGTTAGCAGCAATGGGCAGGCCTGCTCGAGGGCTTATTGGCTCCCGATCACCCGACCGGAAGTTTGAACGGTGCTCCGGGCTGCTCGCGCACCAGGCGGGGCACCAGGTAACCTGGCAGGCGCAGGCGCAGGCCGTGCAGCAATTGTGCGGCTTCGTCGGCGCTGACCTCAAAGCGCGCGCTCCCGGCAACCCGATCCAGCTGGTGCAGATAATAAGGCAGAACCCCGGCCGCAAAACCTCGCTCCATCAGCTGCGCCAGCGTCTCGACATCGTCGTTGATTGCGCGCATCAGGACGGCCTGGTTGAGCAGGTGGGCGCCGCTTGAGCGCAATCGCTCAAGCGCGCGGTCGACGGCTGGGTCGAACTCGCGCGGGTGGTTGGCATGGATGACCACGACCACCGGCCAGGGCAGCGCGCTCAGCCACCCGCTCAGCGCGTCGGTGACGCGGTCGGGCAGGACAACCGGCATGCGGGTATGGATGCGCAGGCGGCGGATCTGTCCGACGGCGGCCAGGTCTGCGGTCAGCTCGGCCAGCTGGCGCGTCGACAGCATCAGGGGGTCGCCGCCGGACAGAATGATCTCTTCGAGATCGGGCTGATCGGCCAGGTAGTCCAACGCTTCGCGCCATCGTCGCGGCGCAATCGTTTGGCCGGCGTAGGGATAGTGCTGGCGGAAGCAGTAGCGACAGTGGACTGCGCAGGCGCCGGTGGTCATCAGGAGGGCGCGGCCGTGGTACTTATGCAGCACCGCAGGCGCCGAGCGACTGTCGAGATCGCCAACCGGATCCAGGCCGAAACCCGGGCGTGGCCGGGTCTCGTCGGGGTCGGGCAGAACCTGCAGCAGCAGCGGGTCATCGGCAGCGCCCGGCACCATGCGCTCGGCGAAGGCCTGCGGCACGCGCATGGGGAAAGCGCGCGCGCCGCCGGCCCTGCGATCGACCGGATCCAGTCCAAGATAATCCAGCAGCTCGCCGGGATCGCGAAAGCCCAGCTTGAGCTGCTCGCGCCAGCCGATCTTGGGCCCGATCGGACTTCGCGATACACTATGCGCCGGTTTATCCAGCTTCGCTGCTTGTCCTTTCACGTCGTTTCGGTCGTGGCCTTGGTTCGCCGGGTCCGGCCGGTATTGTAATCTGGAGCTTCCATGGCAACCTATAGCACCAACGAATTCAAGTCGGGCCTGAAGATCATGCTCGATGGAGACCCCTACACGATCGTCGAAAACGAGTTCGTAAAACCGGGCAAGGGACAGGCGTTCAGCCGCGTGCGCGTGCGCAATCTCAAGACCGGTCGCACGATCGAAAAGACCTTCAAGTCGGGCGATTCGGTCGAGGCGGCCGACATCTTCGAAAAAGAGATCCAGTACCTGTATTCCGACGGTGAGTTCTGGCATTTCATGGACCCGGAAACCTTCGAGCAGCTCGCTGCGGGAGAAGCGGCCATCGGTGACAGCGCGCAGTGGATGAAAGAAGAGGACCTGTGCCAGGTCACGCTCTGGAACGGCGAGCCGCTGATCGTACTGCCGCCCAATTTCGTCGAAATGAAGATCGTGGAGACCGACCCCGGACTCAAGGGCGACACCTCGGGCAGCGGCGGCAAGCCGGCCCGGCTGGAGTCCGGAGCGACCGTGCGCGTGCCGCTGTTCGTCCAGGAGGGCGAGGTCGTCCGGGTCGACACGCGCAAGGGCGAATACGTCTCCCGGGTCAAGGACTAGCCGGCCGTGAGCGCGCCGCTGACCGCCCTGTTGCCGGACTGGATCGTGCCAATCCATCCGGCCGGCGAGGTGCTCGAACACCATGCGCTGGTCATGCACGGCGAGACCATCAGCGCGGTCATCCCGCGTGAAAAGCTCGACGATGCCTTTCCCGAAGCCGAGCGGATCGATTTACCGGGACGCGTCCTGCTGCCCGGCCTGATCAACGCCCACGCCCACAGCGCCATGACCCTGCTGCGCGGCCTGGCCGATGATCTGCCCCTTATGCGCTGGCTGGAAGACCACATCTGGCCGGCCGAGCAGCAGTGCGTCGGCCCGGACTATGTCCGCGCGGGCACGGAACTGGCGCTAGCCGAGATGCTGCTGGGCGGCACGACCTGCTTCAACGACAACTATTTTTTTCCGGACGTGGCCGCGCGCACGGCGATTCGGGCCGGGATGCGGGCCGTGGTCGGTATCCCGGTGATCAGCGTGCCCACGGCCTGGGCCACCACCGAAGACGAGTACTTCAGCCGCGGCCTTGCCGTGCATCAGGATCTGGTCGACGAGCCGCTGGTGACGACGGCGTTTGCGCCGCACGCGCCGTACACCGTAACCGACTCGGCCTTTGCCCGCATTCGCGAGCTGGCCGAGGAGCTCGATATCCCGGTCCACCTGCACCTGCTGGAGGCCGCCGGCGAAATCGAGACCAGCCAGCAGCAGTACCGCTGTCACCCCATCGACCGCCTCGACAGGATGGGCCTGTTCAACGATCGCCTGCTGGCCGTGCACATGACGCAGCTTTCGCGCGCTGACATGGATCGGGTCGCGCGCGCCGGCGTCCACGTGCTGCATTGCCCCGCGTCCAACCTGAAGCTGGCCAGCGGCATTTGTCCGGTGGCGGCGCTGGTCGAGCGCGGCGTCAACGTCTGCATCGGCACCGACGGCGCCGCCAGCAACAACACCCTGGACATGTTTGCCGAAACGCGTCTGGCGGCGCTGCTGGGCAAGGGATACAGCGGCGATCCGGAGGCGATTCCGGCCCACCTCGCGCTGGAAATGGCAACCATCAACGCCGCCCGCGCGCTGGGTCTGGACGAAGATATCGGGTCGCTGGAATCGGGCAAGCAGGCCGACATCATCGCGGTCGATCTTGACAGGATAGAAACCCTGCCGGTGCATCATGTGGTCTCGCAGCTGGTGTATGCCACGGGCCGGCACCAGGTCAGCGATGTCTGGGTGGCCGGTCGCGCCCTGGTGCGCGACGGCAGCCTGCAGACGCTCGATGCAGCGCGCATCCGCAAAGAAAGCAGGATCTGGCAACGGCGCCTGGCGCAAATTGACCAAAAGACACGAGCATGAGCAGAGCATGAGCAGCGAGGCGGGTACGTCGGATCGCAACCTGGATCCTGAAGAAGCGGCGAAATTCGACCAGCTTGCGGCGCGCTGGTGGGATCCCGCCGGTGACTCTCGTCCGCTCCACGATATCAACGGTCCGCGCACCGAATTCATCGCCGCACGGGCCACGCTGCAGGACGCTCGCGTTGTTGACGTAGGCTGCGGTGGGGGGCTTCTGAGCGAGTCGCTGGCCCTGGCCGGCGCCGAGGTCACCGGCATCGATGCTGCCGAAAAACCGCTGGGCGTGGCGCGCCTGCACGCGGCCGAAAGCGCGCTCGATATCGACTATCGCCAGATCACCGCCGAGGAACTCGCCCAGACCGAGGCCGAGGCGTTCGACGTCGTTTGCTGCCTGGAGGTGCTGGAGCACGTGCCCGATCCCGCCAGTACCGTTGCCGCCTGTGCCGCGCTGTGCCGGCCCGGCGGGCAGCTGTTTTTCAGCACCATCAATCGGTCGCCGCTGGCTTGGACGCTGGCCATCGTCGGCGCCGAGTACGTCCTGGGATTGTTGCCCAAGGGGACCCATCGCTACGACCGCCTTATCCGCCCCGGCGAGCTGGCCGGGGCGATTCGCACCAGCGGGCTGGAGGTGCGCGAAATCAGCGGCATGGACTACAACCCGTTCTCGCGGACCGTGCGCATCGGCGGTCGTCCGCGGGTGA
>JBMCIV010000015.1:0-11874 GCA_048616735.1 Wenzhouxiangella sp.
AACGACTTCGTTGGCTTGCTGGTAGCGCAGCCAGGTCACCCCGGCTGTGGAGACAATCACGATGCCGGCAAAAATGAACCCTACGATCGCGGTGGCAGACTGGTACCAGGGCTGTTCGTCCACCGGGCCGGCCTCGCCGCGCGCGCGCGCCTGCTCGCGGCCGCGGTTGATGCGCGCGACCCCGATGACGATCACGGCCACCAGTAGGGTAATCAGTGCTTGCTTGATCATGCCAGCCGGAGCATATCAGCAAGCGCTGTCCGGCGGCGAGGCACGGCGCGCCAGCCAGACCGTGCGCACCGGGGCGGGCAGGCCTTCCACCGTCCATTCCGGGCGCGCCGGGTCGAGCGCCTGGGCCAGCGAGTGGTAGGGCATCCACTCGGTGCGGCGCTGCTCTTCAATCGTGGTCGGGCTGCGGTCCACGCAGCGCGCAGCGTCGAATCCACTGCCGTGCAACCATTGCTCAAGCAGGGCGAGGGTGGGCAGGCCGTGCACGTTGGGCATGCCGGCATAGCGACCCGGCGTAGGCAGCAGCTCGGCAAGCTCGCCAGGTGCGACCAGGGTTTCCAGCACCAGCAGCCCGCCCGGCTTGAGACGCCGGTGCAGGTCGGCCAGATGTTGGGCTGGATGACGACGGTGGTAGAGCACGCCCAGGGAAAACACGGCGTCGAAATCCGCAAGTTCGCCAGGGAGGTCTTCCAGGCGCCGGGCCAGCAGGTGGGGTGCCGTCGGCCCGGCGAAGTGCCGGATGATGGCGTGCTGCAGCACAAACAGCTGGGTCGGATCGCAGCCGATGACCTCGGCGGCGCCGGCGTCGAGCATGCGCCAGCCGAAGTAGCCGTTGCCCGCGCCCACGTCGAGCACCCGGCAACCGTTGAGATCGACGTGGGGGGCGATGCGCTCCCACTTCCAGTCCGAACGCCATTCGGTATCGATGGCCAGGCCGGCCAGCCGCAGTGGCCCCTTGCGCCACGGCATGAATGCGCGAAGCGACTCGGCCAACGACGCCGGGGCGGCCACGGGCTGGCCGGCGACTAGCCAGCCGCCGTCGATGTGCCACTCGGTCGGGACGGCAGGCAAGGTCGCCAGCTGCTTGCGCCAGCGCGCAAAGTCGCCGTGACGGGCCAGGTGGTCGACGTGCGCGCGGACCAGATCGTCGACCAGGCCCGGCGCGCAGGTCCGCGCCAGCGCCGCGCGCAGGGCGTGTTGTTCAAGCACCGGGGCAGATGCGGGCGGCACGGCCTGCTAGGCCAGCGCCAGCAGCGCGGCCTGCAGATGCCGGTGCTGGCTGGCGCCGGCGATCGGCGTCGGGCCGATGTTTAACGCGCGGCCGCCGGACTGGACAATGCTTTCAAGCAAGGTCGAGTCCGCACCCACCGCGCACAGCTGACCGGTTTCGATCCCGTAGCGACGCGCGGCCTGGGCCAGCTCATCGGCCCGATTCTGGCGGCGCGCAAACAGGCCTGTGGCCAGGTACAGGGTACCGTCGAGTTCGGCGCCGGCGCGACGGAAAGCCTGGTGGAGCTGCTGCTGGAGGCTGAGATCGCTGTCCATGGAGTTGCGCGTGGGACGCCAGCGTTGGGGCTGCCGGGCCAGCAGCAGGACCCGACGTCCGGAACGCTGAAAAGCGACCAGCTCGGCGATGCGATCGGGCGCGGGTGCGCGCTGGGCGTCCAGCAGCAGGCCGCGCTGAACCAGCACCGGCGCAGGCCTGGCCACCTTCAGCGGCCCAGGCGCGCGACGTCGGCAACGCGCAGAAACTGTTGGCGCAGCGCGGTCAGCAGCGCGAGCCGGTTTTGGCGCAGCGCGGCATCTTCGGCCATCACCATGACGCCGTCGAAGAAACGATCGACCGGATCGCGCAGCTCGGACAGGCGCTCGAGCGCCGCCTGGTAGTCTCGCCTGGCCAGAATCTCGTCGAGCGCGCCGGCGGTGTCGGCCACGGCAAGGGCGAGCTCCTTTTCAGCCGGCTCCACCAGCGCCTCGGAAATGACCTCCCCGGGAATCGGCTCGTCGGCCTGGCGCAGCAGGTTGGCGATGCGCTTGTTGGCGGCGATGAGTCGATCGGCCCGGGGGTCATCGGCAAAGGCTTGCACGGCGTGAGCGCAGGCCATGAAATCGGCCACGGCGCGATCGCCGCGCGCGGCCACGGCGTGGACGGTGTTGGTTTCTATCCCGGCCTCAGCCGCGTGGGAGCGCAGACGCTCGTGCACGAAAGCATCGACTTCATCGATCAGCTCGTCATCGATGTTCAGGGTATCGCCGAGGTCGGCCGCGAGCACCTCCGCGGCCCGCTCGAGCAGTCCGCGCACGGTCGCCTCAACGCGCGCGCTGTCCAGGATCCGGACCACGCCGAGCGCGGCCCGACGCAGGGCGAAGGGGTCCTTGCCGCCTTTCGGCTTCTGTCCGGCGGCGAAGACACCGACCAGCGTATCGAGCCGGTCGGCCAGCGCCAGGCTCTGGCCGGCCGAATCTTCGGGCAGGGCATCGCCGGCATGGCGCGGCAGGTAGTACGTCTCTAAGGACGTGGCCACGCTCTCGGCTTCGCCGTCTGCCAGGGCATAGTGCCGGCCCATGATGCCCTGCAGCTCGGGAAACTCGCCGACCATTTCGGTGACCAGGTCACACTTGCACAAGGTCGCGGCCCGCGTGACCGTCTCGGCCTCGGCGTCAAACCAGTGGGCCAGCGACGCCGCCAGGACCTGCAGCCGGGCGGTCTTGGCGGCAAGCGAACCCAGTTTGTGCTGAAACTTGACCGATTCCAGCCGGCCCAGCCGTTCGGCCAGCGGCTTTTTCCGGTCTTGCTCGAAAAAGAAACGGGCGTCGGCCAGGCGCGGCCGAATCACGCGCTCGAACCCCGCCGTCATGGCGGCAAGGTCGCTGCTTTCGATGTTGGCAACGGCAATGAACTTCGGCGCCAGCCGACCGTCGGCCTGGCGCAGCGGGAAACACTTCTGGTGCTGCTGCATGGAAGAGATCAGGGCTTCGGCCGGGACCTTGAGGAAGCGTTCGTCGAATTCGCCGAGGATGGCCACCGGCCATTCGGTCAGGCCCGCGACCTCGCGCAAAAGCCCCTCCTCAATCGCCACCTCCAAGCCGGCCGCGCGCGCTAGCTGCTCAGCCCCGCGACGAATAATACGCTGGCGTTCGGCAGCGTCCGGCTCGACGAAAGCGCGCCGGAGCACGGCGCTGTATTGGTCGACGTTTTCCACCCGGTGGGCGCCGGGGGCATGGATGCGGTGGCCCTGGGTTTCGCGTCCGGCGCTCAGGCCGAAGGCCGAGACCGGCACGACCTGATCTCCGTGCAAAATCAGCAGCCAGCGCACCGGCCGCAAAAACCGCTCCGGGCGATCCGACCAGCGCATGCTGCGCGCCCCGGCCATGGAGCGCACGGTGGCATCAAGCATATCCGGCAGCAGCTGCGCCAGCGATTGGCCCGGCTTGTGAACACGCGCAAACAGCCAGCGGCCGTGTTCGTTTTCGAGTCGCTCGAGCTGGTCGACCGGCCGATTCACGCTGCGCGCAAAGCCCTCGGCGGCGCGCGTTGGCCGGCCTTGGGCATCGAAAGCCGCAGACTCGGCCGGTCCCTTGCGCTCGAGGACCTGATCGGCCTGGGCGGCGCGAACGCCATCGAAGCGAACCGCCAGGCGTCGCGGGGTGCCAAAGACAACGGGCTGCGGTCCAGCCTCGATCAGCCCTGCTTCGTGGAGACGCGTGTGCAGGCCCTCGGCCAGGAGCTCAAGCTGGCTGGCGATCTGGGCCGCCGGCAGCTCCTCGCAGCCCAGTTCGATCAGCAGCGGACAAGCCAGGTCGCCGGGTGCGTTCATGCCGCAACCTCTGCGCGCTGGAGGCCGGGAAAGCCCAGCGCTTCGCGCCGGGCCAGGTAGGCTTCGGCGACCAGGCGCGAGAGGTCGCGAACGCGCAGGATGTAGCGCTGTCTTTCGGTCACCGAAATGGCCTGGCGGGCATCGAGCAGGTTGAAGGTGTGCGAGGCCTTGAGGACCTGGTCGTAAGCCGGCAGGGGGAGGTTGGCCGCGACCAGTTCGCGCGCCTGGGCCTCGCAGGTATCGAACCACCCAAACAGGCTGTCGGTGTCGGCGCGCTCGAAGTTGTAGGTCGACTGTTCGACCTCGTTTTGGTGATAGACCTCGCGGTAGGTCACCGGACCGAACGGTCCCTCGGTCCAGACCAGGTCGTAGACGCTGTCCACGCCCTGCAGGTACATCGCCAGGCGCTCCAGGCCGTAGGTGATCTCGCCCATCACCGGACGGCACTCCAGGCCGCCGGCCTGCTGAAAGTAGGTAAACTGGGTGACTTCCATACCGTTGAGCCAGACTTCCCAGCCCAGTCCCCAGGCACCCAGAGTCGGTGACTCCCAGTTGTCTTCGACAAAGCGGATGTCGTGGACTTGCGGATCGATGCCGACCGCGTCCAGCGAGCCCAGGTAGAGTTCCTGGAAGTTCAGCGGCGAGGGCTTCATCACCACCTGGTACTGGTAGTAGTGCTGCAGACGGTTGGGGTTTTCGCCGTAACGCCCGTCCGTGGGCCGCCGACACGGCTGAATGTAGGCCGCGTTCCAGGGTTCGGGGCCGATCGAGCGTAAGAACGTGGCCGGATGGAAGGTCCCGGCACCGACCTCAAGGTCCAGCGGCGCGGTCAATACGCAGCCCTGGGCCGCCCAGTAGTCGTCCAGAGCGCGGATAAAATCCTGAAAGTTCACGACGGCGGGGTTCCCGGAACCGGTGCTGAAAGCCAGCGGGCAGTATAACGGGCAAGGCCGTATCATTGGTCCCATGGGCAAGCGAGTGCTGATCATCAAGACCGGATCCAGCGTGCCGGCTGCCGGCGAGCGCTTTGGTGATTTCGATGACTGGTTCATCGACAGCATCGGCCGGGATCGATTCAAGTTCACGACCGTCAATGTCTATGACGGTCAGGTCCTGCCCGAGGACTGCGCCGAACTCGACGGCGTGATCGTGACCGGCTCGCCGGCCATGGTCTCGCACCGCCATGAGTGGTCGGAGCGCGCGGCGGCCTGGCTGGCCGAGGCGCATCCGACCGGTATTCCCATGCTCGGCGTGTGTTACGGCCACCAGTTGCTCGCCCACGCGCTGGGCGGACGGGTCGGGCCCAACCCGCACGGGCGCCGCATGGGCAGCCTCAAGGTCGATATCGTCGAACCATCTGATCCGCTGCTGGGCGGGTTCGCGCCTTCGCAGCATTTCCAGGCCACCCACGTTGAAGCCGTGCTGGCGCCACCGCCGGGGGCGACGATCATCGCCCGCAGCGACGGCGACGACCACCATGGCCTGTATTTTGGCCAGGCCAGCTGGGGCCTGCAGTTCCACCCGGAATTCAACGTCGAGATCATGGATTGCTACATTCGCTCGCGGGCGGCCGTCCTGAGCGGTGAAGGCATTTACACCGACCGCCTGCTGGCTTCGCTACGCCCCACCCCCTGCGGCCAGGAAGTGCTCGGCCGCTTTGCCGAGCTGGTTGAGCAAGACCCCGTCCGGCAGACCCGATGAGCACGGACACCGACCGAATCTATGCCGGCAGCGAGCAGGGTGTCGCGCCGTTTGAATTCACCGAATCGGTGGTGCGGGTGTTTCCGGACATGATCGAGCGCTCCATCCCCGGCTACCGGCAGTTGCTGGAGCTCACCCCGCTGATCGTTCGTCGGACGGTCCGCGAACAATCGCGCATCTACGATCTGGGCTGCTCGCTGGGGGCAGCGACACTGGCGGCCCGACGGGCCGTACAGCAGCCTGGCGTGGAAATCATTGGGATCGACAGTTCAAAACAGATGGCCGAACGATGCCGACAGATCGTTGCAGAAGACAACTCGATCGTCCCCGTTCAAATTATCGAGGGCGACGCCTGCGAGCTCCCGATCGAACGCGCCTCGCTGGTGATGATGTATTTCACCCTGCAGTTCGTCGAACCGTCTCGGCGCGACGCGCTGATCGCGAAGATCGCCTCGGGGCTGTTGCCGGGCGGTGTCTTGCTGCTGGCCGAAAAGCTCAGTTTTGCGCCGGCCCAGCAAGCCTGGCTGGACATGCATCATCATGACTTCAAGCGCGCCCAGGGCTATTCCGACCTGGAAATCGCGCGCAAGCGGCAGGCGCTGGACAAGGTCCTGATCGCCGAGGATCGCGCCACCCACCACAAGCGCCTGCGCGACGCCGGGTTCGAGCAGGTCGTCGACTGGTTCCAGTGCCTGAACTTCGCCTGTTTCGCGGCCGTCATGCCGCGCTAGTGGGCCGCCTCAGACGTCGAGATTGCTGACCCGCAGCGCGTTGGACTCGATGAACGCGCGCCGGGGCTCGACCTCGTTGCCCATCAGGGTAGAAAACACTTCGTCGGCCGCCACCGCGTCCTCGATGGTGACCTTCAGCAGTCGGCGAGTATCGGGGTTGACCGTGGTATCCCACAGCTGATCGGGATTCATTTCACCCAGGCCCTTGAAGCGCTGGAAGCTTCTTCCTTTGCGCGACTCGGCCATCAGCCAATCGTAAGCCTCGGCAAAGCGCGTGATCCGGGTCGACTGGTTGCCGCGCTCGATTCGCGCTCCGGGTCCGAACAAGTCACCGACCACGTCGCCGACGCGGGCCAGGTGGCGATATTCCGGCGACCGGAAAAAGGCCTCGTCGAGCAATGTGTCCTGAATGACCCCTTGGGCGTGGCGCGATATCGCCACACCGCCCGTACCCAGCGCCTGAATACGCCAAACCACGCCCGGCGGGGTGGCCTGCTCCAGGCGGGCCCGGAAGCGCTCCGACCAGGCTTCGACCAGGTCCGGCGATCCCAAAGGAAACGGTGTAAAATCAATTAGTTGCCCAATCACCGTGTGGTCATGGCGCAGTTTCAATCGCTCTGAGACCTGGGCCGCCTGCTGAAAATTGCGCAACAGATCAGCCAAGGCGGTTTCGCTGAGCGGCGGCAGGTCCTCGTCCGGATACAGGCGCGCGCCGTCGAGGGCGCGATCGAGCAGATAGCGATTCATCTCGGCCTCGTCTTTGAGATACCACTCCTGCTTGCCCTGCTTGATCTTGTACAAAGGCGGTTGGGCGATATAGACATGGCCGCGCTCGATCAATTCCGGCATCTGGCGGTAGAAGAAGGTCAGCAGCAGGGTCCGGATGTGCGACCCGTCGACGTCCGCGTCGGTCATGATGATGATGCGGTGGTAGCGCAGCTTGTCCGGATCGAACTCGTCGCGCCCGATGCCCGTGCCCAAGGCCGTGATCAGGGTGCCGACTTCGGCCGAGCCCAGCATCTTGTCGAAGCGGGCCTTTTCGACGTTGAGGATCTTGCCCTTGAGCGGCAGGATGGCCTGGTACTTGCGGTTACGGCCCTGCTTGGCCGAGCCGCCGGCTGAGTCACCCTCGACGATAAACAGCTCCGACAGCGCCGGATCTTTTTCCTGGCAGTCGGCCAGCTTGCCGGGCAGTCCGGCGACGTCCAGCACGCCCTTGCGTCGGGTCATGTCGCGCGCCTTGCGCGCGGCTTCGCGGGCCCGGGCCGCCTCGACCACCTTGCCGGTAATGACCTTGGCATCGGCCGGGTGCTCGAGCAGGAAATCTCGCAGCTGCTCGGCCATCACCGTCTCGACCGCCGACTTGACGTCCGAAGAAACCAGCTTGTCCTTGGTCTGCGAGGAAAACTTCGGGTCGGGCACTTTCACCGACAGCACCGCAATCAAGCCTTCTCGGCAGTCCTCGCCCGTGGTCTGAACCTTGGACTTACGGGCGATCCCGGATTCTTCGATATAGGCGTTCAAGGTCCGCGTCAGGGCCGCGCGAAAGCCGGCCAGATGGGTGCCGCCGTCGCGCTGCGGTATCGTGTTGGTGAAGCAGAAGACGCTTTCCTGGTAGGCGTCGGTCCACTGCAGCGCGGCTTCGACCTCGATATCGTCCGAACTCGCCCGAAAATGCAGCGTGTTGGGATGCAGCGGGGTCTTCTTGTCGCTGAGATGCTGGACAAAGGAGCGAATGCCGCCTTCATAGCGAAAACGATCTTCGCGACCGCTGCGCTCATCGCTCAGATTGATTGCGATCCCGGAATTGAGAAAACTCAGCTCGCGCAGGCGTCGCGCCAGAATGTCGTAGTGAAACTCGATATCCGAGAACGTTTCGCGGCTGGGCAGGAAGCGGATCGTGGTCCCGGTCCGCTCGCTTGGGCCCGTGGTCACCAAGGGGGCCAGCGGCACACCGTGGGCAAAGCTCTGGACCCACCGTTTGCCCTGGCGGTCGATCATCAGCTCCAGGCGTTCGGACAGGGCATTGACCACTGAAACGCCGACGCCGTGGAGACCGCCGGAGACCTTGTAGGAGTTGTCGTCGAATTTACCCCCGGCGTGCAGCACGGTCATAATGACCTCGGCTGCAGAACGCCCCTCTTCCTCGTGCAGGTCCACCGGAATCCCGCGGCCATTGTCGGACACGCTGACCATGCCGTCTTCGTGCAGGACCACGTCGATTTCGTCACAGTGGCCGGCCAGGGCCTCGTCGATGGAGTTGTCGACGACCTCGAACACCATATGGTGCAGGCCGGTGCCGTCATCGGTATCACCGATATACATCCCGGGCCGTTTCCGCACCGCATCCAGGCCCTTGAGGACCTTGATACTGCCGGAGCCGTAGCTGTCTTCGGTCATGGTCAATCCACTCTGAATAATCGTCAGATTATAGCATCCGCTCAATTGCCCCCTGTTCCACGTGGAACACCTGAGCGGTCCTCGGACAGGGCACGGTCGCGGTCACCCAGCTCTGCACCGGTTGCGCCTCAAGCCAGTCCAGGACCAGGCCGAAATGGCGGTCATCGAGTTCGGAGATGGGATCATCCAGCAGCACCAGAGGCCGTACCCCGCCACCGGCCAGAGCACCAAGCTGGGCCAGCTGTAGCAGCAGGGCGAGCAGCTTCTGCTGGCCTCGAGACAGTTCCTGCGCCGCCGCCTGGCCGGCGCACTGAATGACCAGCTCACCGCGGTGCGGTCCCTGTCGGGTGAAACCCTGGTCGCGATCACGCGAGCGGGAATCCAGCAGCGCCGTGGCCAAGCCGTCCTCGCTCGGGTATCCGCTGCGATAGCGAAGCGCGATTTCGCCTGGCAGGTGGATCCCGAGAGTGGACGCCAATTCTTCGATCAGGCGTCTCGTCGTTTCGACGCGCCCCGACCGGAATGCGTTCACGCGCTCGCCGGCTTCGGCCATCGGCTGCTCCAGCGCGAGCAGGACCGCATCGCTGGCGCCGCTTTTGAGGGCGGCGTTACGCTGGCGCAGGTATCGCGCATAGCGCTGCCACGTTGCCAGATAGCCCGGTTCCACGTGAAACAATTGCCAGTCCAGGTACTGGCGCCGGTGCTCCGGTCCCCCGTCGACCAGACGGTGGCTGTCGGGCTGCATCAGCACCAAGGGCAGATTGGCCGCGAATTCGCTCAATCGCAGGCTCTCTCGGCCGCCGATGCGGCCGCGCCAGGCATCGGCCGAACGCTCCATTCCGAGCGTGACGCGGTCTTCGGATCGTTGCGCGACGACCCGCAGCCGCCCCTGTCCGTGCTGGATGACCGAGGCGATTCGGTGACTGCGAAACGAACGCCCGCGCGCCAGCATGAAGACCGCCTCCAGCACGCTGGTCTTGCCGGCCCCGTTGGGCCCGAAGAACCAGTTCAGGCCGGCTCCCGGCCGGATTTCCGCCGGCGAAAGGTTGCGAACTCCCTCGATGTGCAGGCGTTCCAGGCTCATGCGGCCATGCTGCCACAGTCAGCGCCTCGGCCCGATCTTTGCGGACCCGGCGCTGTCGCGCTCAGAGCTTGAGCGGCATGACCACCTGACGAACTGCTTCATTGTCCGTCGCCGTGACCAGGCAGGAACTGTTGGCGTCGCGCAGGGCCAGCCGAACCTGACCGCCGTCGATGGAGCCCAGTGCGTCGAGCAGGTAGTTGACGTTGAAGCCGACCTTGAGGTTTTCGTAGGTGTGCTCTGCCTCGATCTCTTCGGTCGCCTCCTCCTGCTGCGGGTTGTGGGCGATGATGCGCAGCAACCCCGGGGTCATTTCCAGGCGCACGCCGCGGTACTTTTCGTTCAACAGAATGGCCGCTCGCTGCAGGGCGTTGACGAACGCATCGCGCTCAGCCACCAGCGACTGGTCGGTGGCCATGGGAATGACCGCCTCGTAGTCGGGGAAACGACCATCGATGAGTTTCGTGGTCAGCACGATGCGCTCGCGATCCACCCGCAAAAACCCCTGCCCGACCACCAGGCTCAGGGCCTCGTCGCTGTCCTCGAGCACGCGATTGAGCTCCATGACGCCCTTGCGGGGAACGATCAGGCTACGCACTTCACCGCTGGTTGCCGCCTCGATTTCCCCCAGCGCGAGTCGATGACCGTCGGTGGCCACGGCTCGAACCACGCCTTCCCGAAACTCCAGCAGCAAGCCGTTGAGGTAGTGGCGAACATCCTGGTGAGCCATGGCAAAGCCGGTTTTCTCCATCAGCCAGCGCAGCTTGCCCTGCGCGACCGAATAGGTCTGCAGGCTTTCGGCCTGATCACTGGCCGGAAACTCGCTGGCCGGCAGCGTCGCCAAGGTAAAGCGGCTGCGTCCGGCGTGCAGCGCCAGCTTGTCCTGGTTAAGCTGGACGTTGATCTGCACCCCTTCCGGCAGCGCCCGACAAATATCGACCAGCTTGCGCGCCGGAACGGTGATGCTGCCGGTTTGCGCGACTTCCGCGCGTGCCTTGGCCACCAGCTCGACCTCCATATCCGTGCCGGTGATCCGCAACCCCGTATCGACCGCCTCGATCAGAAAGTTGGCCAGAACCGGCAGGGTCTGCCGACGCTCCACCACATTGACGACCTGGGCAATCGGTGCAAGCAGTGCTTCGCGCTGGATCGAGAATTTCATGACGGCTCCTTGCCGGTCCGGTTCAGATGAAGACACAGGGTCACAACATCATTGGTTGAATAATAAAAACAAAAGGCTGTAGTAACAGGCCCTGTGGATACTGTGGATAGCCCATTTCCCTGATGTTTTTCAACACGTTGCATCTTTAAAACCCGCCGCTCAACCGCGCGCGAGCGCTGTGTGGGAAATGTGGATAACTTTTCCATCCCGCATTATCCACAGCTTGGCCACCGTTTGCTAACTGCATCAGGAGGATAACTCCCGGGTCAGGCGTGCCCGATCCTCGCGCAGACGCCCGTCGGTCTCGCACAGGCTGTCGATTTTACGGCAAGCGTGCAATACCGTTGTATGGTCGCGGCCGCCGAAGGCGTTGCCGATTTCGGGCAGGGAATGCTCGGTCAGGGTCTTGGCCAGAAACATCGCCATCTGGCGCGGACGCGCGATGGACCGGGTGCGCCGTTTCGACAACAGATCGGCGACCCGCAGTTGGTAGAAATCGGCCACGGTTTTTTGGATGTTTTCGATCGTGATCAGGCGATCGTGGACCGCCAGTACGTCGCGCAGGATTTCCTGGGTATAGTCCAGATCGATGCGGCGGCCGGAAAAACGCGCGTTGGCGATCAGCGAGTTGAGGGCCCCTTCCAGATCGCGCACGTTGGAGCGCATTCGCTTGGCGATCAGGCTGGCCACGGCTTCGTCCAGGTCCAGACCGCGTTCGGCCGCTTTTTTCTGCAAGATGGCCACCCGGGTTTCGAAATCCGGCGGCTCGATCGAGACCGTCAATCCCCAGCCAAAGCGCGAGCGCAGTCTCGATTCAATCCCGTCGACCTCTTTCGGATAGCGATCGCAGGTCAGGATGATCTGCTGCCGAGACTCCAGCAAGCTGTTGAACGTATGGAAAAACTCTTCCTGGGATCGGTCCTTGCCGGCAAAGAACTGGATGTCATCGATGAGCAAGGTTTCCACCGATCG
>JBMCIV010000016.1:0-11640 GCA_048616735.1 Wenzhouxiangella sp.
GGGCGATGGCGACCTTGACCGCGTAATCGCCCGTCGCCAGCGTCAGCCACGGCACCTGGGTCCCGTAAAAGGCCAGGGCAAAAAACAGCGCGGTATCGACCAGCGAGCCGATGACGCTGGAGGCCAGCGGCGCGCGCCACCACGCGCGCCTTCGCAGGCGGTTGAAAATGGCCACATCCATCAGCTGCGAGAGCAGAAAGGCCGTGCCCGAGGCCAGCGCAATGCGCGGACTGGCCAGCCAGACCGACAGGATCACGGCCAGCACGAAGCCAGCGTAGACCACCCGGCGCGCTCGCTCGGCGCCGTACCAGCGGTTGGTCAGATCGGTCACGAAATAGGAAAGGGGGTAGGTCAGCGCTCCCCAGGTCAGCCAGTCGTTGACCGGAAACTGCACCAGGTAATTTGCGCTGGCGACGATCGCGACCATGGGCGCGACCAGCAGCGTCAGTCCGCCGTGCCGGTTCATGAAAATGTCAAAAATCGAGCGGTGATCGGAGCGACAGTTTACGCCGCACCGGCTCGGCTGAGTTCGGGTATGCTTCGGCCATGATGCTCTGGCTCATCGTGCTCATCGTGTTCGGGCTGGCGGTCGTGTTGTGGCGCCTCTGGCCGACGCCGCTGGGGCGTTTCTTTCAGTGGCTGGAACGGCGCCGTGGCCGCCTTTCCAGCCGGACCGTCGATGACGGCGGGGTTTGCTGGCACTACCTCGAAGGCGGTCACGGCGAACCTCTGGTGCTGCTGCACGGCTTCAACGCCGACGCCGACCATTTTTGTCGCGTGGCCGCGCGGCTGCGCCCGCACTTTCGCATCCTCGCGCCCGATTTGCCCGGCTTCGGCGACACCCGCATCGACGACCTTCCGAGTTTCCGCATCGAAGACGTCGCCGACCGGGTCCTGCGGTGGCTGGACGCGGTTGGCGTGCAGCGTTTTTATCTGGGCGGCAATTCCATGGGGGGCTATCTGGCCGTGGCCATGGCCAGGCAGGCACCCGACCGCGTCCGCGCCCTGTGGTTGCTGGCGCCGGGCGGGCTGCACACGGCCCAGCTGTCGCCGGTCTTCGAAGAGGTGGCCGAGGAGCGCCACAACCCGCTGGTGGTGCGCGATGCCTCCGATTTCCGCCGTCTGATGGACTACTGTTTCGTTCGCCCGCCCTGGATTCCGTCTCCGCTGCTGCGCTTTCTGGCCGTTCGCGCCATGGCGCACGCGGTGCGCGCCCAGCGCATCTTCGACGCCATGCGCTACGACTCGCGCCCGCTGGAGGAGCTGGCTCGCAATTTGCCGACTCCGGCCCTCATCATCTGGGGCCAGGCCGACCAGGTGCTCCATCCGTCGGGCGCGAGCCTGCTGGCTGATTTGATGCCGGCCACGCGCGTGCTGGTTCTCGACAAGATCGGCCACCTGCCCATGCTCGAGGCCCCCAGAGTGACCGCCGAGGCCTGGATCAGCTTCGCCGAGGCGGTGGCACGCGACGACCTGGGCGACCAAGCCACGGCCGGGCACGATCAGCGCGCCTGACCGCCTTTCGCTGCGATTGAAAGATCTTTGCCCACGGTCGCCTGGAATCCAGGCCGCCAGCCCGGAGCGGCCAGCTTTTCCAGCGAACGAGCCAGCCGGCGACGCATGCCGGCGCCGTCGGCCGCGCCGGCGGTGAGGCGGGCCCGGTCGAGATCCAGCAAGTGCCAGCGCCCTTGTGCGTCGAGCAACAGGTTGCGCGCGTTCAGGTCCGGATGCTGCAATCCGACGGAGAAAAAATCGTCCAGGGTCCGAGCCAGCTCGCGCCACTGGCACAGCGACATTTCGGCGGCCAGCCCCGCCAGTTCGCGGGCGTCGGGGATGAACCGGGTCAGCAGGCCTGCCCGGTAGAACGGGCCGCGGCGCTCAAGACTGGCGCCAACCGGGACCGGCACCGGCAGTCCGCGCGCGCTGAGCTGCTGAAGCAGCCGAAACTCCCGAAACGAGCGGCTCCTGTCGTCGCCAAGCCAGAAGTAGCGATCGGCGGCGACCCTGGCCACCAGCCCGCCGCGCTGAAACCGGCGCAGCACCAAGGCCCCGAACGGCGCATCGATCAACAGCGCCTGGCCGCGCCCGCCCAGCTCGGCACGAACCGCAGCGCGTTGCCGCCACCAGGCCGGGTCGAACCAGGCCGGTTCCGGCGCGACCGCCAGATCGGCATCGGCTAAGATGCGGGTCGTCGCCTTGGTGATCAAAACTTCGTTCAAGCGTCTAGACTCCCCTCATGCCACCGGCCAAACCGACCACCGTCTGCCTGCTTCGACTGTCTGCCCTGGGCGACGTCTGCAACACCGTACCGCTGGTGCGGACCCTTCAAAACGCCTGGCCCGAGACCCGCCTGAGCTGGATCATCGGCCGGGCCGAACACCGCCTGGTCCAGTCCCTGCCGGGCATCGAGTTCATTGTATTCGACAAGAAGGCCGGAGCTTCCGCCTGGGCGCAGGTCCGGCGGCAGCTGGGCGGACGCTGCTTCGACGTCCTGCTGCAGGCCCAGGTCTCAACCCGCGCCAATCTGCTGTCTCTGCTGGTTCGCGCCCGCCGCCGGATTGGATTTGATCGCGCCCGCTCGCGCGAGGGACACGGACTGGTCATCGGTGAGCGCATCGCGGCGAGCCCGTTTCAGCACCAGGCGCTGGCGCTGCGCTCGTTTGCCCAACACCTCGGACTGGACACCCAAGGCGTGGAACGGGCGCTGCCGGTCAGCGAAGCGGGCCGCGCTTTCGCCCTCAAGCACCAGCCCGAGGCCCGCCGCGCGGTGTTGATCAGCCCCGCATCCAGCCACCGGGGCCGCAACTGGCATCCGGCCGGCTATGCCCAGGTCGCCGACTGGATCGTCCAGCAGACCGGCCGACCGGTCATTCTCGTCGGTGGCCCGAGCGAAGCCGAGCGCGTGCTGGGCGAAGAGATCATGGCGCAGATGCAGGCCCCGGCAATGAACCTGATCGGGCAAGACACCCTGGATCAGGCGCTGGCGATGCTCGAGCGCGCCGCCTGCCTGATTTCCCCCGACGCCGGCCCGGCCCACTTCGCCGCGGCCATGGGCACGCCGGTGGTCGGTCTGTATGCGGCCACCTGGTCGCGCCGGTCCGGACCGCTGGGCAGCCTGGAGCACTGCGTGGACCGCTACCCCGAGGCCGCCCGGAAATTCACCGGCAAGCCACCGGAGGCACTGCGCTGGGGACGCCGGCTCGAGTATCCGGGGGTCATGGACCTGATCCGCGCTGAAGACGTCATCGACCGCCTGCAGCCGCTGCTAACGGCCCACTAAATCCCTGATCATTGGCAAACGCCGTTTCTCGGCGACCGCTTGCCCCGTTTTTTTGTCACAGGAAACATTCGGGACCGGACTCGGTCCCGGACTCGTCGGACTCGTCGGACTCGCGGCGCACGGTCACGTTGGCCGTCGCCGTGGCGCCAAACGGATCGCGCACGGTGTAGCGGAACAGGTTGAAGCCATTGCAGCTGGCGCTGATGGAAAACGAAATCGTGCCGTCGTCGTTGATCGTGGTTTGCGCCCCAGCCGAGGTCACTCGGACCACGTCGATCACCTCGAGCGGATCGCCATCCGGATCGGAATCGTTGGCCAGTACGTCCACCGTGATCGGCACCCCGGGCGGACCCGAGGCAGCGTCAGGCTGGGCGATCGGGGCCTGGTTGGCAAAGGCCACGTTGACGACGACCTGCGCGCTGGCCTGGCCGCCGCGACCATCGTCAACGGTGTAGCTGAAGCTGTCCTCGCCAAAAAACAGCGGGTCGGGCTGGTAGCGCAGCAGCTCACCCGACTCAACCACCGATCCGTTGGCGGGCTGGCCGAAGTCGGCGATTTCCAGAGGATCGCCATCCGGATCGCTGGCGCTGGCCAGCACGTTGATCTCTATCGCCTGCGTGCGCTGGGTGCTGGCCGTGACGTCGTTGGCTTCAGGCAAGCGGTTGGCGCGATTGACGGTGACCGTGACCGTCGCGGTCGCCTGGCCGCCGAAGCCGTCGTCAACGGTGTAGGTGAACTGGTCGGTGCCGAAGAAGTCCGCGGCCGGCGTGTACACAACCGCATCGCCGCTGATCTCGGCCTCGCCGTTGCCCGGGCTGCTCACCTCAACGATGGTCAGCGCATCGCCGTCGGGATCGCTGTCGTTGGCCAGCACGTCGAGCCGATTGTCGGTCGAATCCTGCTCGACGCTGAACGAACTGTCGCTTGCCTGCGGCGGCTGGTTGTCCAGCACCACCTCGCCTTCGGTGACCGTCTCGGTCACTTCCTCGAAACGATAGGTGTCGACTTCGCGCTTGTGCTGGACGGGGTTGCGCAGCGCGCGCCTTATCCACGGCGCCTCCGAGGGCACTTCGACCTGGCGCATCTCGGTAATCGGGCCCTCGGGGCTGACCCGAACGCGCTCGGTGCGCTTTTGCTCGGTCACGAACGCGATCTCGACGCGGCGATTGCGGCTGCGGTTCTGTTCGCTGTCGTTGGGATAACGGGGCTCGGTTTGGCCGCGCCCTTCCCAGGTGATTTCATCGCCATCGATGCCGGCCGAGCGCAGATAATCGACCACCGACTGCGCGCGTCGCTCGCTCAGGCGCTGGTTGTAGGCCGCCGGCCCCAGATCACAGGTATGGCCGACCACCTGGATCGGGCTGACCAGCCGGCCCTCGCGGATGGCCGCTACCAGCTCCGCCAGCGTGTCGCGCGCGGCCGGACGCAGTTCGGCGCTGTCCAGGGCAAAGGTCGCCTGGTCGGACAGCGTGACCTCGGTGGCCACCGCCCGCTCTTCAAAGCGCGGCTCGGGCATGACTTCGACCGCCTGCTCGCGAAAAACCCGAACCGGCCGGTGGTTGCCGCCGAAGCTATAGCTGTAGACCAGCGAGGCGCGCAGGTCATTGCGATCTTCGACCAGGTCGCCGCGCTTGACCGCCCAACCCGTGCGCAGCGAAAGGCCATGCGGCGTGCCGGCAAAGAACCGATCGGCGGTGAACGAAGCGGTCAGCTGGGTGTTGCCGAAATCGCCTCGTTCGTAATCGAGACCGCCGCGCAGCCGCAGCAGGCGGTCGTCGTAGTAGCGTCCCGCCCGCAGGCCGACGCCCCAGTCAAACGGCTTCTCGAACAGCTCGGTCACCCGCTGCAGCTGGTCGATCCGGGTAAAGCCGCGCCCATCAAGCTCACCCCGCACCGTGATTTCGCTCAAGTCCACCGCGCGGTTGACCAGGCGTTCGTCGGTCAGCGCCCCCATGCCGTACAGGCTCATGAACCAGTCCTCGTGCTCGTAGCCGGCGCCCAGGGTGAGCTTGCGGTCGTCGTGCTGGTTCTGATCGGCGGCGACGAACAGTTTGGCCACGCGCCCGTCGGTGTAAACCGGCCCGTCGGGGCCCAGCTCGGAGGTGCCCCCGAACAACCAGTGATAGTTGAGCTTCAGCCCGCCGGCGCTTTTTCGCCCCAGCCAGCCCTCGCCGATCAGGGCCGAGCTGGGAGACTCGCTCAAGGCGGCCGTGAACTCGCCGATAAAGTCGAATTCGGTATCGATGCCCACGCCCACCCGGTAGCGATCGCCGGCGAAAGTCAGGGTCGGCGACTGATTCATCGCGCGCGCCTGATCCTCGGGCTGGGCGTCGATCTGGGCGCTCAGGTTGCCGGAAACGGCCACCAGGGCCGCCAGTAAAAACTTTTTCATGTCGCAATCGTCCCCGCAGCAGGCTCTGTTCGATGATAGGCGCCAGTATAGCAACTAGCTTTTGCGGCATAGCCCAACCGCGACGAAGCGACCGCGGTTCAGCGGTAGTCGCTGTAGGACTTTTCCTCAACGATTCTTGAGCCCAGTTCGCGATTGATCGCTTTTTTTATGGCCGCGCGCTGATCGTTGGTGACGTAGACCGATCGGGCCAGTTCGATGAAGCGCTGGCCGAAGCGCCGGGCGCGTTCTTCATCGCGAATGGCGTCTTCGATCTCCCAAAGCTGCTCGTTGACCGCTTTGAGTTCGGCGCGCAGGCGAACGGTCTCGGCGTTTTCAAGCTGCGACTCGCGCCAGACCGCTTCGAGCAGCTGCCTTTCATGGGCGACGTTGGCGCGTTTTTCGGCGTCTTCGATGCGCTCGGCCTTGATATCGAGAATGGTGAGCTTGTCGAGCAGTTCACCGGGGGATACGGGGGTCATCAATTGCACGGTGGTTGTCTCCTAAACCGATGTCGGCAGGGCCTCACGCGCCCTTCGACGATGCCGCGACGCCAGACCGGTAAAAAAAAACCGCCCGGAATCCAGGCGGCTTTGTTCACGCGCTGCCGCGGCAGCAGCCAAAAGGATTTAGTCCTTGTTCTCGTTTAGGGCCTTCATGCTCAGACGAATGCGGCCCTGCTTGTCGACTTCCAGCACCTTGACCTTGACCTTGTCGCCTTCGGCCAGCTCGTCGGTGACGTTCTCGACCCGGTCATCGGAAATCTGGGAGATGTGTACCAGACCGTCCTTGCCCGGCAGGATGGTCACGAAAGCGCCAAAGTTCATGATCTTGGTGACCGTGCCTTCGTAAACCGCTCCCACCTCGACATCGGCGGTGATCTGCTCGATGCGTTTGCGCGCATCGTCGGCCGCGGCCTGGTTGACCGAGGCGATGGTCACCGTGCCATCGTCCTGGATATCGATGGTCGTGCCGGTCTCTTCGGTAATGGCGCGAATGGTCGAGCCGCCCTTGCCGATCACGTCGCGGATCTTGTCCGGGTGGACCTTCATGGTAAACAGGCGCGGCGCGTACTGGCTCATTTCGGCGCGCGGGGTCTTGATGACCTCGCTCATCTGCGCCAGGATGTGGCGGCGCGCGTCGGTGGCCTGCTGTAGCGCCACGCGCATGATCTCCTCGGTGATGCCGTCGATCTTGATGTCCATCTGCAGCGCCGTGACGCCGTCTTCGGAGCCGGCGACCTTGAAGTCCATGTCACCCAGATGATCTTCGTCGCCGAGGATATCGGTGAGCACCGCAAAGCGATCGCCGTCCTTGATCAAGCCCATGGCGATGCCGGCCACCGGGGCCTTGATCGGCACGCCGGCATCCATCAGCGCCAGCGAGCCGCCGCAGACCGTGGCCATGGAGCTCGAGCCGTTCGACTCGGTGATCTCGGCGACCAGGCGCAGCACGTAGGGGAAGTCCTCACCGGTCGGCACCACGGCGGCCAGGGCGCGCTTGGCCAGCCGGCCGTGGCCGATCTCGCGGCGCTTGGGGCCCAGCATGAAGCTGGTCTCGCCGACGCAGAACGGCGGGAAGTTGTAGTGCAGCATGAACTGCTCCTTGGACTCCCCTTCCGGCGCGTCGATGATCTGCGCATCGCGGCCCGTGCCCAGGGTGGCCACGACCATGGCCTGGGTCTCGCCGCGCGTGAAGATGGCCGAGCCGTGGGTGCGAGGAAACACGCTCAGATGCATGTCCAGCGGCCGCACGGTGGCCAGATCGCGGCCGTCGATGCGCGGCTGGCCGGACAGGATACGATCTCGCACCTGGTCCTTTTCCAGCTTGCCGAAGGCCTGCTTGACCTCCTCGACCTCCGGCCCGCCCTCGGCGCCCTCCGGGCACAGCGCGTCGATGACTTTCTGGCGCGCGGCGCCGATCGCCTCGCGGCGGGCCATCTTGTCGGTGATGGCGTAGGCCTCGGTGAGCTCAGCGCTAGCCAGCTCGGCGACCTTCTCGGCCAGCCCTTCCGGCTTGGCCGGCGGTTGCCAGTCCCACTTCGGCTTGCCGGCCTCGGCGGCCAGTTCCTCGATCGCCTGGATGACAACCTGCATCTGTTCGTGGCCGAAGGTGACCGCGCCCAGCATCTCGTCTTCGCTCAGCAGGTCGGCTTCGGATTCGACCATCAATACGGCTTTGGAGGTGCCGGCAACCACCAGGTCCAGGCGCGATTCGTTGAGCTGCGTCTGGGTGGGGTTGATCACGTATTCGCCGTTGACGAAGCCAACGCGAGCCGCCCCGATGGGTCCATCGAAAGGCAGACCGGCCAGGCTAACGGCCGCCGAAGCGCCGATCAGCGACGGAATATCGGCGTCGATTTCGGGGTTCGACGACATCACCGTGGCGATGACCTGGGTCTCGTTCATGAAACCGTCGGCAAACAGCGGCCGCAGCGGGCGATCGATCAGCCTTGAGGTCAGGGTTTCCTTTTCGGTCGGACGTCCCTCGCGCTTGAAAAAGCCGCCGGGAATCCGGCCCGCGGCATAGAATTTTTCCTGGTAGTTGCAGGTCAGGGGGAAAAATGCCTGGCCCGGCTTGACTTCCTTGCGCGCTACGGCGGTGACCAGCACGACGGTATCGGCCATGGTGACCAGCACCGCGCCGTCGGCCTGGCGGGCGACGTGGCCGGTCTCCAGGGTCACGTCGTGCTCGCCGTATTTGAACGTCTTGGTAAACTTTTTCACTACTTCATCTCCACTTGTCGCAATGCAAAACACCCCGGAACAGCTTTAAGGAGCCGCCGGGGTGTTCAATTCCAGTCAGAAAGCCTTCGAGGTCTTAACGACGCAGGCCCAGACGCTCGATCAGATCACGGTAGCGCTGGACGTCCTTTTTCTTGACGTAGTCGAGCAGCGACCGGCGCTGGTTGACGAGCTTGAGCAGGCCTCTGCGCGAGTGGTGATCCTTCTTATGCTCTGCAAAATGGCTCTGCAGCTCCTGGATGCGCGCGGTCAGCAGTGCGACCTGCACCTCCGGAGACCCGGTATCGCCCTCGGACAACTGGTGTTCCTGTACAACCTGCTGCTTTTGTTCTGCCGTCAGTGACATCTGTACTCATTCTCCAAAAAGTCGGTGGGCGACCAGGCTTTTTCAGAAAACCCCCTTGGGCCAGCCTGTCCGGCATCGAGCACCGAACCGCCGTCAAGCCGGGCTTTGTGCAAAAGCCTGCGGTCGCCGCAATCAGTCAAGCCCGGCATTGTAACCGCTCGAAAGTGCCGGTGACAAGAAAAACGACAGCCTCTCGGGGCCGGACCGCTGTCGAAACCTTCACATCCGCCTGCTGTGCTCGTCGTTTACTCTTGGCCTGCTCGGTTCGGCCAACATCACGAAAACCAAGGATTAATAACAAGCGTGAATCACCCACCCGAAACTCATAATAATCCGCGCGGCAGGCTGATCCGGACCGCGCTCATCTGTACCGCTCTGATTGCAGGCGGCGCAGCGTTGATTTTCGTGATCTTCAACACCGAACCGACCGCCGAACGCGATGGCGCCGTGCGCCGGTCGGCCTCGCTGGTCGACGTCACCCGGGGCGAGTTTGGCAGCTTCCGCCCCGTGATCGCCGCCATGGGTACGGTTCGTCCGGCGCGCGAGATTGCCTTGAGCGCCCGGATCCAGGGCCAGGTCCTCGAGCTGCACGAGTCTTTCGTGCCGGGCGGGTTTGTCGAGGCCGGCGAGATGCTGGTGGCGATCGATGCGGCCGACTACCGGGTCGCCCTGCAGCGCAGCCGCACCGCGCTGGAGCAGGCCCTGGCCAGCCTGGCGATCGAGCAGGGTGAACGCTCCGCGGCGGCGGCCGATTACCAGCGCCTGAATCGCGAGCTGCCGCCGGAGCGGCGCGCCCTGGTGCTGCGCGAGCCGCAGGGCCGGGCCGCCCGCGCTAGCGTGGAGGCCGCCCGGGCCGACGTCGAGCAGGCCGAGCTGAACCTGAGCCGCACCCGCGTCGAGGCGCCGTTCGACGCCCACGTTCTCAGCCGCGACATCAATCTCGGTTCGCAGGTCGGGCCCGGTGCAAGCCTGGGTCGACTGGTCGGCCTGGACACATTCTGGGTCGAAGCCACGGTACCGGTCTCGCGCCTGCCCTGGCTGGCGATCCCGGATGGCGATGAACCAGGATCGAGCGCCGTGATCCGCAATCGCACCGCCTGGCCAGCCGATGCCGTGCGCCAGGGCGAGCTGTTTCGCCTGATCGGCGAACTGGAAGGCGCCACCCGCCTGGCGCGCATTCTGATTGCGGTCGATGATCCGCTGGCGCGCACAGGGGACCCGGACCGCCCCCGGCTGATGCTGGGCGAATACGTCGAGGCGAGAATCGAAGGCCGTGAGATGGCCGACGTCGTTCGCCTGGAGCGCGAGTACGTGCGCGCCGGCGACACCGTCTGGCTGATGGTCGACGAGCGGCTGGCCATCCGCCCGGTCTCCATCGTCTTTCAGGACGAGCGCTACGCCTATATCGTCGACGGCCTGACAGCGCAAGATCTGGTGGTCACCACCCGCCTGGCCACGGTGCGCGAAGGGCTTCGGCTGAGAATCGATGAACGCGACGATGGCGGCCGGGACGACCCGTCATGAGCAGCCCACCGACCGCCAGCGGACTCGGCGTGCGAGGCCCGATCGCCTGGATGGCGCGCAACCCGATCGCGGCCAACCTGGCCATGGTCATCCTGCTGGCCGGCGGCGTGTGGACGGCGATCACGATGCAAAAGGAAGTCCAGCCGCGCTACGAACTGGATTTTGTCGACGTCAGCGTGTCCTATCCCGGCGCAGCCCCGGAAGAGGTCGAGCAAGGCATTTTGCTGCCGGTCGAAGAAGCCGTGCGCGGGGTCCAGGGCATCCAGGAGCTGACCTCCACGGCGCGCGAGGGCTCGGGCTCGATCAACCTGGAGCTGGTCGCCGGCGTCAACCGCATGCGGGTCTACCAGGACGTCGATCAGGCCGTCTCCCAGATCCGGACCTTTCCGGTGGATACGGAAGAACCGCGGGTGCGGCTGCGCTCGTGGCAGCGCGACGTCATGGAAATCGGCCTGTACGGCGATATCGACATCTGGTCGCTGCGCCAGCTCGGCGAGCGCGTTCGCGACCAGCTGCTCAACCAGCCCGACATCACCCAGGTCGAGCTGTCGCGCGTCCCGTCCTACATCACCCACGTCGAAATCCCGCAGGACGTCTTGCGCGAGTACGGCATGACCTTAGCCGAGGTCGCCGACCTGATCGAGCGCTCCAGCCGCGACGTGCCGGCCGGCGCCATCGACACCAGCCGCGGCGAAATCCTCTTGCGGATGAAAGAACGCCGCGAGTGGGCGCGCGAGATGGACGACATCATTATCGCCAGCTCCGCGACCGGCGCGCCGCTGCGCCTGGGCGACATTGCCGTGGTGCGCGACGGTTTCGAGGAGGACGACTTCCACGCCCAGTTCAATCGCCAGCCCTCGATCGAACTGGAAATCTTCCGCGTCGGCACCCAGTCGCCGCTGCAGGTGGCCGACGCCGTTCAGGCGGTGCTCGACGATCTGGAGTCCAGCCTGCCTGAGGGCGTGAGCTGGCGCATCGACTCCAACCGCGCCGAAGAATTCGCCGACCGGCTCGAACTGCTGCTCAAGAACGGCGCCCTGGCCATCGTCATCATCGTGCTGATCCTGGCGCTGTTCCTGGAGGCGCGCCTGGCCTTCTGGATCATGATGGGCATGGCAATCTCCTTTATCGGCGCGATCAATCTGCTGCCGGCCCTGGGGGTAAGCATCAACATGATCTCGATGTTCGGCTTCCTCGTCGCACTGGGTATTGTTGTCGACGATGCCATTGTCGTCGGCGAAAACGTCTATGAGCATCGCGAGCGCGGGCTGAGCCTTATGGATGCCGCCATCGTCGGTACCCGCGAGATGGCCTGGCCGGTGACCTTCAGCATCCTCACGAACGTCGTCGCCTTCTT
>JBMCIV010000017.1:0-11287 GCA_048616735.1 Wenzhouxiangella sp.
AACAGTCCATCGAGAAGCTGCGCCAGCAACTGGTCGCCAGGCAGATCAGCGCCGAGGCGCTGACCGCCTATTTTCTCGATCGCATCGAAACACTCGACGCTGAACTGGCCAGCGTGCTCGCCGTTGACCCGACCGCGCTCGATCAGGCGCGCGCGCTGGATAAGCATCTGGCCGGCGGTGGCGAGCCCGGAGCACTGCACGGCATCCCGATCCTGCTCAAAGACAACATCGAAACCCGCGACCAGCCAACCACCGCCGGGTCGCTGGCGCTGGCCAGCAACCAGACCGGCCGCGATGCCCCGCTGGTGGCGAGCCTGCGCGCGGCCGGGGCGATCATTCTCGGCAAGACCAACTTAAGCGAGTGGGCCAACTTCCGCGGCGAGCGCTCGTCGAGCGGCTGGAGCGCGCTGGGCGGCCAGACCCGCAACCCCCATGATTTGACTCGCACCCCGTGCGGCTCCAGCGCCGGCTCGGGCGCGGCCGTGGCCGCCGGCTTCGCGCCGGTGGCCATCGGCACCGAGACCAACGGCTCGATCGTCTGCCCGGCCTCGGCCAATGGCAACGCCGGCATCAAGCCCACCGTCGGGCTGGTCAGCCGCACCCACGTCGTGCCGATCTCGCATAGCCAGGATACGGCCGGTCCGATGGCCGTGAACTTGGCCGACGCGACCCGCGTGCTGGCCGCGATGATGGCTGCCGATCCGGCCGACGAGACAACTTCCGAACGCCCGGCCTGGAGCGCCGAAGACCTGGTGGCCGCGCTCGCCGACGCCAGCCTGGAGGGCGTGCGCATCGGCGTGCTGCGCGGCCTGTCGGACTTTCACCCCGAGGTCGACCGGGTCTACGAACGGGCCGTAGCGCAGCTGCGCGAGGCCGGCGCGGACATCGTCGACGAGGTTTCGCTGGAGTGGCCGGACGGTTTCTGGCAGGACACCTACAGCCTCAACGCCTACCTGGCCGGGCTGCCGGATGCGGACCTGAGCCAGCTCGACCTGGCCGCGCTGATCGAATTCAATCGCCAGCACGCCGAGCTGGTGCTGCCCTGGTTCGGCCAGGAGCACTTCGAGCGCGCCGAAGAGACTTCGGGCATCGAATCCGAGGAATACCTCGAGGCGCTGGCCCGGGTCCACGCGGCCACCCGCGCCGACGGCATCGATCGGCTGCTGGCCGAGCACCAGGTCGACCTGCTGATCTCGCCCACCGGCGGCCCGGCCTGGAAGATCGACTGGGTCAACGGCGATCACTTCGGCGGCGGCAGCTCAACCCCGGCCGCCGTGTCCGGCTACCCGGCCGTGACCGTGCCCATGGGCCTGGTCCACCGGCTGCCGGTCGGACTGAGCTTCTTTGCCGGCCGCTACAGCGAGCCCACTCTGATTCGCGCCGCGCGCGCGTTCGAGCTTCAACGAGAGCCTTTGCCCGGTGCGAAACTTATCGACGCTGAAACACCCTGAATACAAGGAACGATTTGCCCTCGTGACGACAACAGATTCGATCCAAGACGCCATCGCCACGCTGCCCAAGGTTGAGCTGCACCTGCATATCGAGGGCTCGCTTGAGCCTGAACTGATGTTCCAGCTGGCCGAGCGCAACGGCGTGCCCCTGCGCTGGGATTCGGTCGAAGCGGTGCGCGCAGCGTACGACTTTTCCGATCTGCAGAGTTTTCTCGACCTCTACTACGCCGGCGCCGGTGTGCTGCTGACCGAGCAGGACTTTTACGACCTGACCTGGGCCTACCTGCTGCGCTGCCACGACGACCGGATCCGTCACACCGAAATCTTTTTCGACCCGCAGACCCACACCGACCGCGGGGTCGCTTTCGAGACCGTGATTGGCGGGATCACCCGGGCGCTGGATGCCGGGCGCGATCAGCTTGGCATCAGCTCCCGGCTGATCCTGTGCTTCCTGCGACACTTGAGCGCCGAAGCCGCCATGGCCACGCTGGAGCAGGCCCTGCCGTGGAAGCAAAGCATCATCGCCGTCGGCCTGGACTCGTCGGAAAAGGGCAACCCGCCGGAAAAATTCCAGGCCGTGTTCGACCGGGCCCGCGCCGAGGGTTTTCTGACCGTCGCCCACGCCGGCGAGGAGGGTCCGGCCGACTACATCGGCCAGGCCCTGGATCTGCTCAAGGTCGAGCGCATCGACCACGGCGTGCGCTGCACCGAAGACCCGGCCCTGGTCGAACGGCTGGTCGCCGAGCAGGTCCCGCTGACCGTCTGTCCGCTGTCGAACGTCAAGCTGTGCGTGTTCGACCGGCTTGAAGATCACAACCTCAAGGCGCTGCTGCATCGGGGTCTGCGCGTAACCATCAACTCCGACGATCCGGCCTATTTCGGAGGCTACATCGGCGAGAACTTCCAGGCCACGGCCCGGGCGCTGGAACTGAGTCTTGACGATATCGAGCAGCTGGCCCGCAACGCCGTCCAGGCGGCCTTTGTCGAACCCAATCGGCGCGAATCACTGCTGGCCGAGATCGACCGCTGGCGTAGCGGCCTGTCCGCCACCGCTTGCTGAATGCGCCTGGCCTGGCGATCCCAGAGGGCCCTGCCGCAGAGCAGGTCTAATCCAGCCTCGTAGCCTCGCTTTGGGCCGGTCGGGTTGGATAACGCCGATGGTGGGCGGTCTGTTGCTGCCGATCGCCTAGAATGCGCCGCCGACCGTGAGCAACACCGAGCGACCGCGCCTGAGATCGCGGACTTCGCGGAAAGCCGCCTCGCTGGAGCTGCGCGGCCCGTTGAACACGGTTCGATCGCGAACAAAACGCCGGTCCAGGATGTTCTGGATGATGAGTTCCATCTTGACGCCGAAATAGCGCGTGGTCTCGATGAAAGCCTCCAGGTCCACGCCGCGCTCGTCGATATCGAGCTCATCGAGTTCGAAGGTAACGGCCCGGTCGACGTAGTCGGACTCGATGCCCCAGGCCCAGCCGGCATCGACCAGGTCTTGGCGCAGCTCGCCGGCCAGCACGTAGCGGCGCTGGCCGGAAAATCTTCGCGCCAGGCCCGTGACCGGATCGGTCACGGCCGAGTCCTGCCAGCGCGCGGTGAGGTCGAGCCGGCCCTTTTCCAGACCGATGCGGTCGAGCGGGAGGGTGCTTTCGGCTCGCAGCCCCCAGCGCCGGCCGTTGCCGATATTGCCCGGTACTTCGAAGCGGCCGTCGATCGGCAGCCTGTCCTGCACGTCGCGAACCCAGTCATGGAACACGCTCATCTTGACCACGCCGACCGCGCCGAACCTGCGCTCGGTCGATATCTCCGCAGCCCAAGTCTGCTGGGGCGTCAGCGCCGGATTTCCGCGCTCGATGTCGTCGTCGAAGAAGTTCGCTGAACTGATGAAGTCGGCAAAGTTCAGCTGGGCAATCTCGCGGCCGATTTGCATTCGATTCAGCATGCGCTCGTTCGGCGCGTGCACCACCGCGAGCGACGGCTTGAGAAAGAAAAACTCCCGATCCGGGGCAGCGACGCCGGTCTGGCTGATTCGCGAGAGCTCCGCGCCCATGGCCGATTCCAGGCTGAAGTGGCCGAGTCGCCAGGTGTCGCGTAGCTGCAAGTCGGCGCGCAACTCTTCGACCCGGTTATTCGCCCCCGGCACGTCCACCGGCTGAAGTTCGCCGTCCCCGCCAACCCGCAGCACCAGCGCGTTGTCAAGGCTGTTGAGCGCGGTTTCGACATCGACTTCCACCAGGTGAGCGGCGTTTGCCGTCCAATCGAACTCCACCCGGCCGATCGACTCGCTCTGGTGGGTATCGCGATTCGACTGGCGTCGGAGATCCGGCGGCAGCGGGGAAAAGATCAGGATTTCACGGTCTTCATCATCGACGATCTCGCTGTTGTGCAGACCAATCAGCTTGACCCCCCAGTCCGGGGCCGGACGCCACTCCAGATCGCCGCCCAACTCGATTTCGATGCTGCTGCCGTCGGATTGCTGGTTGAGGTTGAACGGGCCATCGCGTTCGAAAAGCGGCGTGCGTCGCGACCGCTCCAGGAAATCGGACGCCCGGTAAACGATCTCGGTGTTCAGACGCAGCTTTGCGTCACCTAAGCTGGACGCGCTGTTGGCGTTGAGCTGGAGTCTTTGGCTCCGGCTTCGTTCGAATTCATCGCGTTGTTCGGCCTCGGTCCCAGCCACCAGCAGTCGTTCGACCATGGTGTTGCCGACAAACGACGTGCTGGCCGAAATACCTGCGCCCCAGGTGGTGTTGCCGGACCGGTCGAGCATGGAAAGCCTGCCGCTCGGGGTGGGGCCGCCGCTGTCGAGATCCTGCTCGACCGTGCTGCTCCAGGTCCAGGCGCGCCGAGAGTTATCAACGACGACGTTGACCAACATTGTCTGGCCACTGGCGTCGAACCGGCCGGTATTGCCGCGGATCAGCTCGATTCTCTCCACCTGCGAAGCCGGAACGCGCGCCAGCAGGCTTGAAACCGAATCCTGCTTGCTGCTCGGCCGCTCGCCGTTGATCAGGACGTTGCCGCCGGCGCCGGCGAACCCGCGGCTGCGGCCGCCGTTGCTGATCTGGAAACCCGGAACCTGCTCGACCATGTCGCGCGCGCTGACTGGCTGATAGGCGCTGAAAAACTCGGCCGGATAAACCACGCGGCCCTGGCTGGAGTCGCGACCGCCGGAAACATCCGTTTGAGCGGCTTCAACTGCGCCGGCGGGCTGGGACAAAATGGCGATCAAGCAGCAGCTCAATAGCGACGACTTCATTACAGGCTGAATCCACCTCGGTTTGAAACCGGGCAATCATAAGCCCCGATCAACGCCGTGTGTTGCTTGCTTGAGCCCGGCCACCCCCCGTTAACGCATCACCCCCGGCCCGCCGGCATCAACCAGTCACCGGGTCCACCTGATCTGTTTGATCGTCGTCAGCCGCCGGTCGGCCGACCGACCGGTCCCGCGCCAGGTACAGGTAGATCGCCGGCACCACGAACAGGGTAAACGCCGTGCCAATGGTCATGCCCGAAGCAATCACCAGACCGATGGCAAAACGCGAACCGGCACCCGGACCGGCGGCGATCAGCAGCGGGATCATCGCCAGAACGGTCGCGGCCGTGGTCATCAGAATCGGGCGCAGGCGGATGGACGTCGCCTGTTCAATGGCCTCGCGCTTGCTCTCGCCTTCGTCCTGGAGCTGGTTGGCAAATTCCACGATCAGGATGCCGTGCTTGGCGATCAGCCCGATCAGGGTCAGCAAGCCCACCTGGGTGTAGATGTTCAGGCTGGTCAGGCCCAGCGAGACGAAGATCAGCGCGCCGGCGATACTCATCGGCACGGTCACCAGCATGATGACCGAATCGCGGAACGACTCGAACTGGGCCGCCAGCACCAAAAAGATCACGATCAGGGCAAAGAAGAAAGTCACCACCAGCTGCTGGCCCTCGGTCTTGAACTGGCGGCTCTGGCCAGCGTAGTCGACGCTGTAGGTGCTCGGCAGGATTTCGGCTGCCGCCTCTTCGAGAATGCCCAGGGCCTCGCCCAGGCTGACGTTAGGGCGCGGCACGCCGGTGATGGTTACGGCGTTGAGCTGCTGGAAGCGCTTGAGCTGCTGCGGCTGGACCGAGGGCTCCAGATCGATCAGCCCGGCCATGCGCACCAGCTCGCCGTCGCGGTTGCGGGTATGGAAATCCCCGACCTGTTCCGGCGTCAGGCGCTCGGCCCGCGCGACCTGGGGAATGACGCGATAGGAGCGGTTGTCCATGGCGAAACGGCCGACGAAACCACCCGACAGCATGGTCGCCAGGTCGCCGGAAACCTGGGCCATATCGACCCCCATCAGCGCGGCCTGGTCGCGATCGACCTGGATATCCTGCTGCGGCTGATCGATGTCGAGGTCGGAGTCGACGAAGATGAAACGCCCGGACTCCATGGCCCTTTCCATCAGCTGATCGGCGAAGCCTTCCAGGTTTTCGAACGAATCGGTCGAACCGATCACGAACTCCACCGGCGGCCCGCCACCGCCCGGGGCGGGCAGATCCGGCGGCACCACGACAAAAGACTGCAGGCCGGGAATTCGGTTGACGAACGGCTGGACCGTTTCTTCCAGCAGTTCATGCGTGCCGCGGTCGCGCTCGTCCCAGGGTTTGAGGACGATGCCCGAAATGGCCTGGTTGGTGGCCCCGATCTGGTCGCCGCCAGAGCCGTTGATCAAGAAGATCCCTTCGATGGCCTCTGTCTGTTCCCCCAGCTCGTTGAGCTGGCGCGTGTTGCGCTCGAGGTAGTCGAGCGTGGCGAACGGGTCGGCCTCCAGGATCGAGAACATGAAGCCCGAATCCTCGGGCGGCTCGAGCTCGGTCTCGCTGGTGACGAACAGGAAATAGCACGAGGCCAGCACGATCAGGCCGAATGTCGCCAGCACGTGGCGGTTGTCCAACCAGCCGTGCAGATGCGAGCGAAAGCCTTCGCGCAGGCGCTCGAAACGCCGATCCAGCCAGGCGGCAAACTTCGGCCGCGCCTCGCGTCGGCGCGAGCGCAGCACGCGCGAGCACATCATCGGCGCCAGCGTCAGCGCGACCACGCCCGACAGAACCACGGTCGCCGCCAGGGTGAAGGCAAACTCGATGAACAGGGTACCGGTCAGGCCGCCGACGAAGCCGATCGGCAAGAACACCGCGATCAGCGTGGTCGACATGGCCACGATCGGCCAGGCCAGCTGGCGCGCGCCGATGATCGCGGCGTCGATCCGCGACTTGCCGTTTTCCATCTGGCGCTCGATGTTTTCCAGCATGATGATGGCATCATCGACAACGATCCCGATGGCCAGCACCATGGCCAGGAGCGTGAGCAGGTTGATCGAAAAGCCCATCAGCAGCATCAGGAAAAACGTGCCGATCAGCGACAGCGGCACCGACAGGGCCGGAATGATGGCGCTGCGCGCCGAGCCTAGGAAGGCGTAGATCACCAGCACGACGATGACCAGGGCCAGGAAGATGGTGAAAATCACCTCGTCGATGGCGCTTTCGATATATTCGGCCGAGTCGTAGGAAATGGTTGCATCCAGGCCTTCGGGCAGCCGCGGAATGATCAACTCATCCCAGACCTCGCGCACCTCGCCGATGACGTCGAGCGCGTTGGCGTCGGGCGAGATTTCCACTCCGATGAAGACCGCGTCGAGCCCGTTGTATCTGACCGAGGCATCGAAACTCTCAGGCCCCAGCTCGACGTCGGCGACGTCTTCGAGGCGAACCAGCGAGCCGTTTTCGGCGCGCACCACCAGGCGGCTGAATTCCTCGGCTGACTGCAGGTCGGTATCGGCGGTCAGGTTGATGGTGACCATCTGTCCACGAGTACGGCCCACCGCCGAGAGCACGTTGTTGGCCTGCAGCGCGCGGCGCACGTCCAGCCCGGTGACGTCCTGGGCGGCCATGCGCTCCGGGTCCAGCCAGATGCGCATGGCAAAAGTGCCGGCACCGAGGATTTCGGCCTGCTGCACGCCCGGGATGGTGGCCAGCTGCGGCTCGACTTCGCGAACCAGGTAGTCGGTGATCTCGCTGTCGTCGAGAAGATCGCTGTAGAACGACAGGTACATGGCCGCGACCTGCTCGCCCACCGACAGCTCCACAACCGAATCCTCGGCCTGGTCCGGCAGCTCTGAGCGCAACTTGTTGACCTTGGCAGCGATCTCGGTCAAGGCGTCGTTGGGATTGGCGTCCAGGCGTAGATACGCCTGGATGACCGACACCCCGGGCACCGAAGTAGAGACCAGGTAGTCGATGCCCTCGGACTGGGCAACCTCGCGTTCCAGCGGCGTGGTAATGAAGCCTTGAACGAGGTTGGCGTCGGCACCGGTGTAGGTGGTGCTGACGGTGACCACCGCGTTCTGGATTTCCGGGAACTGGCGCACGTTAAGATCGAAGATCGCGCGCAGACCCAGCAGCAGGATGAACAGGCTGACGACGATGGCCAGCACCGGCTTGTTGATGAAGACGTCGGTAAAGCGCATGGTTTTTCGGGTCCGGTCAGGCGTTGTCCGGACGCGGGTCCGGATCGTCGCTGGGTTGGACGGATTCGTCTTCGTCGATGCGCACGGGCGTGTCGTTTTGCAGTTTCAGCAGGCCGGAGGAAGCGACCCGGACGCCTTCTTCGACGCCATCGAGGATGGCCACCAGGTCGCCGCGCGAGGTGCCGGTGCGCACGAAGCGCTGCACCACTTTCAGTTCCTCGCCGTCCTCGCCGTCCTCTTCGATCACGAACACCGAGTCGCCGTAGGTCGACGCGCGAATCGCGGTGCGCGGCAGAACCAGCACCTCTTCGGCCTCGCCGAGGTCGAGCTCGGCGCGGGCGAACATGCCCGGCCGCAGCAGCCCATCGCCGTTGTCGAAGGTCGCCTGCACGCGGATCGTTCGCGTCGATGCGTCCAGACGTGGCTCGAGGGCGGTGATCTGACCACGAAATGTCTGATCGGAGAACGCGTCGACGCGCGCCTCGAGCACCGCGCCAACCTCAAGCAGCGGCAGCTGGCGCTGCGGCAGGGTGAAGTCGAAGAAGATCGGGTCCAGCGACTGCAGGCTGACGATCGGCGTGCCGGGGGAAAGAAACTGGCCCGGGTTGACCTGGCGGATGCCGAGCCGTCCGGCAAACGGAGCGCGCAGGATTTTCTGATCGATCATCGCCTGGCGCGCGGCCACCGCGGCCCGCGCCTGGTCGGCCTCGGTGGCGGCCCGATCCAGGACCGCCTCGGAGATCGATCGCTGCTCGTACAGGCTTTGCTGGCGCTCCAGCTCCATTTCGGCCAGGCGCAGGGCCGCCTCCAACTGCGCCAGTTCGGCTTCGTCGACGCCGGTCTCGAGCGCCAGCAAACGCTGGCCGGTTTCCACCTCTTGACCGTTGTCGAACGAAACCTCGCGCACGATCCCGCCCATCTCCAGGCTCAGCTCGGCGCCGCGGACCGGATTGAACGTTCCCACGGCTTCGGCCCGCGGCGTCCATTCCCGGGAGCGGACCCGGCTGGCCGTGATGGAGACGGTTTCGGCGCCCATGTTGTCGAAGCTATCGCTGATCATGCGGTCGACGAAGGCCTTGTAGCCAAAAATGCCGCCAAACAGCACCACGACCGCGATCAGCATCAGAATCATTCGCTTGTTCATGCCAGCAGCTCCCGCTCGATGCGTTCCACCGCGGCGTTCAACGCCGCCTCGTCGCCAATATCAGCCAGCGGCCGCCAGTTCATCCCGTTGAGCAACACCTGGGCGTGCACGTAGATGGTCCGGCGGGGCGCGGCGATCGCCAGCTGACTGAGCATGCCTCGCGTCTGCATCAGCGACTGCATGCCGTGACAAACCGCCCAGGGTCCGAGCATCAACTCCTGGGCGTTGAGAACACCGGGGTCGACTTCACCGCGCGCTATGGCCTCCTCGACCACCCCGGTGACGGCGGCGACGGCCGGCGCAAGCTCTAAGGTCAGGCGCTCGCGCCGCTCAGGCGTCGCCGTCTCCCAGACCACCTCCGTGAACACGTACTGCATCAGCTTTGAATAGGTCGGATGGCGCCGGCTGAAGTATTCGTCAGCAACGGTCAGGGCGAACATGCGCTCGCGCGTGCCGGCCGACCACGCCGCCACCCGGCAAAACAACGCACAGTGCTCGCCGAGCCCTTGGGTAGCCAGCGCCACCAACAGGTCCTCCTTGGAGGCAAAGTGCTGATACAGCGTGCCGGTGGCGTAGTCGCAGGCGCGCGCCAGGCGCGCCATCTGCAGCGTCAGCAGGCCATCTTCGCGAATCAGCCGCCTGGCGGTCTCTAGAAAAAGTTGTTCGCGCGCTTCCAGCTCGCGCTGGCGCCGTTCGCGGGTTCCCATGGCTTGAATCCTGATTTCCAGAACATAGTATGAACCTTATTCAATGCCTGACGTGTCGGCAAACCGTGAATTCACATGAAGCTTTTGCGCCTCGGCTATGACAGATCTCTCACGCGAACGCTCTTAGCATCTGTCAGGCGATCAAATACGAGAAAGTCAATATGAAGCAGGCACACGTTCTCAACGCCCTGGCCATCGCGGCTTGCCTGGCTGCCTTGGCGCTGGTGTTTTCCTCGCCGATCGCAGCCAAGCCGGGCTGGTCGGACCCCGCCCGCGGCGATTTGGCGCTGAGCGGCGAACAGCGCGACCAGATCGCCAACCTGCGCGGGGCCTTTCACGACCGAATCAAGGATCTGGACTGGTCGATACACGACGGCGAACACGACCCCAAGACCCTGCAGCAGGCGCGCGAACTGCGCCTGGCGCTGCGCGCCGAAATCCGCGATGTGTTGACCGCAAAGCAGCTCGAGCATATGGATTCGGCCCGCAAGCGCTGCCCCCACGGTGGGGCGCCGGAAAAGCAGCCGGTTCGGCAGCAGACCAATACGCTTTATCTTTAAGCGCCGCAGCCCGAGTCCGGGCTGGTTGATTGTGAACTCTTGAAGGCGCGGGGCGGTCTGGTACAGTCTGACGATCTTTGCTCAACCGGATCTTGAAAGACACCATGCATCTGAACCTCGCCGTCGACAATCTCCACTGCGCCAGCTGCGTTCGCCGGCTGCGCTCGGCTCTGGATGACACCCCCGCCGAGGAAGTCCAGGTCGACCTGGCCGGCAAGGCGGTTGATCTGGAATGGCCCGGCGAGCGCCCTCTGCCCGATCTGCTGGAGCATCTTCGGGCGGCCGGGTTTCCGGTCCATCTGGACGAAATCGTGATCGGCATTGAGGGCATGCACTGCGCATCCTGCGTCGGGCGCGTAGAAAAAGCGCTTCAGGAGGTGCCGGGCGTACTGTCGGCCCAGGTCAATCTGGCCAGCGCCGAGGCGCGGGTCGAAGTCATCAGCGGGCAGGTCTCGGCGGCAAGGCTTGAAGATGCGATCGAGGCGGCCGGCTACACCGCCGAGCTGCCCGACACCACCGGCCAGGACCGCGAAGATCGCCGGGAGGCCGAAGCGCGCGGACTCAAAAAGCGGTTCTGGCTGGCGCTGGTGCTGACGCTGCCGGTGTTTAGCCTGGAAATGGGCGGGCATTTCGTTCCCGCCCTGCACCACTGGCTGCACGATTCGCTGGGCACCTTCACGCTGCACACCGCTCTGTTTGTGCTGACCAGCATCATTTTGTTCGGGCCGGGGCTGATGTTTTATCGCATCGGCATTCCCAACCTGTTGCGCGGACACCCCGACATGAACTCGCTGGTCGCTCTGGGCACCGGGGCGGCCTGGTCGTACTCCGTGGTCGCCACCTTCGCCCCCGGCGTCATGCCCGAAGGCACGGCCAACGTGTACTACGAGCCAGCCGCCGTGATCGTCACCCTGATCCTGCTCGGCAGGCTGCTCGAAGC
>JBMCIV010000018.1:0-10283 GCA_048616735.1 Wenzhouxiangella sp.
TAGGCCAGAAAGGCCACCGGCGCCTGGGCGAGCGTTTTCGCGCCCGGTTTCTTGCGCCCGATGCGGCGCTGCAGGAGGGCAAACGGCAGCGGCTGCTGGTCGCGCCAGGCCATGATTTCGCCGTCGAGCACGCAGCCGTTGGGCAGTGCCTCGGCGGCGGCCTCAATTTCGGGAAAGCGCCCGTTCATGAGTTCCTCGCCGCGCGACCAGACGTAGGTCTGCCCGGCCCGCCGGATCAGCTGCGCCCGGATGCCGTCCCATTTCCATTCGGCCTGCCAGTTCCTAGGGTCACCGAGCGCCTCGGGCTCGTCTTCCAGCGGCGAGGCCAGAAAGAAGGGGTAGGGCACGGCCGGATCGATGTCGTCGTCGGATTGTGGCGCGACCAGGGCGCCAAAGAACGCGGCCGTTGGCTGCCATCGACCCATCAGGCGGTGCGCGATCAGGCTGGAGTCGACTTCGGCGACCTCGGCCAGGGCGCGCGTGACCAGGCGTTTTGACACGCCGACGCGAAAGCCGCCGGTCAGCAGCTTGTTGAACAGGAACCGCTCGCTGCCGTCCAGGCGTTGCCACATCTCCAGCACGGCGCGCCGGCGCTGCGCGTCGTCGGCCTCGCGCAGGGCCAGCAGGTGGTCGTTGACCATGGCCGCCAGACTCGGCGCTGCGTCGCCTCGATCGGCGGCCGGCAGCAGCAGGTGCAGGGTCTCGGCCAGGTCGCCGACGTGCTCGTAGCTGTCCTCGACCAGCCACAGTGGCAGGCCGCTGGCGCCGGCGGCCCACTCGCGCAGCTCGCGCGTATTGACCAGGCGCTTGATCCGTCGCCCGGTCAAAAAGCTTACCGCCCACGCGGCGTCTGCCGCCTCGGCGGTCCGGAAGTAGTCCACCAGCGCCTCGACCTTGGCGTTGGTCGCCGTGGTCCGGTCCAGGCGATCGAACAGCTGCGCGAACGCTTTCATGCTGACCGCTCCGGCTGCAGGCTGGTGCGCAGGTTCCAGCACTCGGCTTCCACCCCGGTCTCGCGCAGGTGGCCGGCCAGCGCCTCGCCGTTGCCGTGGATGGTGATCACCCGACGCGCCTGCACGTCTGCCGCCGTCTTAACCAGTCCCGGCCAGTCGGCGTGATCGGACAGCACGAAGCCACGATCGTAGCCGCGTCGCCGGCGGTGGCCGCGGATACGCATCCAGCCGGAGACAAAACCGGCCGAGTGCCTGGGAAAGCGCTTCATCCAGGGGCTGCCGGCGGCCGAGGGCGGGGCAACGATGAGGTCGCCGGCAAAACGGTAGCCCTTGTCGGCTGCGCTCACCGGCCGAGTTGCGATCATCTTGACGCCCTGCTGGCGGTAGACCTCGGTCAGCGGCTGCATGGCCCCATGCAGCCACACCGGCCCGGTGGCCCGGGCGTCGAGCTCGGCCAATATCCGCTGGGCCTTGCCGAGGGCGTAGCAGAACAGCACCGCCGGTCGGTGGGCATCGCGACAGCCCTGCCACCAGTCGAGGATGTCGTCGATCACCTCGTCGGTGGGCGGCCAGCGGTAAACCGGCAGGCCGAACGTGCATTCGCTCAGCCAGACGTCGCAGGCAAAAGGCTCGAAGCCGGCGCAGGTGGGATCGCTGGCGCGCTTGAAGTCGCCGGAAACGCCCCAGGTGCCGGCCTCGCTCTCGATCCGGACCGTGGCCGAGCCCAAAATGTGGCCGGCCGGAAACAGGGTCACCCGGGTCTGGCCCAGCTCGAACGGCTGGGCGTAGTCCACGGCCGTGAAGTTGCCGGTCGCACCGACGCGGTGAGCCAGTATCGACAGGCCTTGGCGCGCGGCGAAATACGCCCCCGCGCCAGCGCGCGCATGGTCGGCGTGGGCGTGGGTGATCACGGCGCGCGGTACTGGTCGCAGGGGGTCGATCCAGAAGTCCCCGGCCGCGCAGTACAGGCCACCGGCATCGGGCTGCAGCACATCTTGATTCATCGCCTGAAGCTTGCCTGATCGCTAGTGAATTGATGGGCAAGTGCCTTTGTTTTGGCGGGCCGGCTCCGCGACGGGCTGGCACACTTCTTGACGCTTCTTGACTTGCCTGTGCGCGTCGTGCGGCACTAAGGTGGTGGCGTGACCGCGATTTATTCCGGTCGGTTCGGCGCCCACGGAGATGACGCATGCCTGCTTCAACGACGGAACTGCTACGGCTGGTTGAGCGAATCACTTACGGAAGCAATCGCCAGTTCGTCGCAATCGCAGAGTCGCTGGATTATGAAGCTTTTCTGGACTGGCAGCTGGCGCCTGAAGACATCGACGACGGCGGGCTGGAAGCGGCGCTGCTGGAGTTCCTGCCCACGCTGAGCATGGACGCGGATGAGCTGAATGATTTCATCTTCGAGCAGCAAAACTTCGGCGCGGCCCAGCGCGATCTGATCCTGGCCACCGTGATTCGCCAGATCTACAGTCCGCGACAGCTGTTGGAGCGCGTGGTGGAATTCTGGTCCGATCACTTCAACGTGCCGATGAACAGCGTGATCACCGGCTACTTCAAGGTCCTCGAAGATCGCTCGGTGATCCGTCCACTGGCCCTTGGCCGTTTCGAAGACCTCCTGATCGCCGATGCCAAAAGCCCGGCGATGCTGTATTACCTGGACAACTACTCCAGCACGGCCGACGGCCCCAACGAAAATTACGCCCGTGAGCTGCTCGAGCTTCACACCTTGGGGGTGGACGGCGGCTACACCGAAGGCGATATCAAGGAAACCGCGCGGGTGTTTACCGGCTGGACCATTCGCCGCCCAGCTGACTTTTTCTTCCAGCCGCTGACGCACGATAACCGAAGCAAGCAGGTGCTGGGCGAGGAAATTACCCCTTCCGGCCTAGCCGAGGGCGAAGCGCTTCTGGTTCGGATTGCCGGCATGGAGGCGACCGCGCGTCACCTGGCCACCAAGCTTGCTCGCCGCTTCGTCGCCGACCTGCCCGAGCCGGAAGTTGTCGAGGTCGTGGCGGACGCCTATTTGCAGTCCGATGGTGATGTTCGCACCACGCTCAAAGCCCTGTTGATGCACCCGCAGGTCATGAGCACCCTGCCGCTGAAGCTCAAGCGCCCCAACGAGTTCAGTGCCGCGGCCCTGCGCGGACTGGAAGTCGATCTGGGCATGCAGGTTCTGACCCGCCATTACGAGGCACTGCTTGCCGCCGGGCACGTGCCTTTCTCTTGGCCGGCGCCCAACGGCTACCCTGATCAGCGCGCCTATTGGCAGTCGTCGAACGGTTTCCTGATGCGCTTTAACCAGGCTGCGGAGCTGTCAAACGACCTGCTGGCCCGGTCGCCGGTGCTGCGAGAGGCCGCGGCCGTGGTCGGCCTGGACGATCAGATCAAGGTCCTAGAAGGCGCGCTCAGGCCCCAGGGACTGGGCAGCGAGGAGCGAAGACGGCTCAAGCGCTACTGCCGCCTGTTCCGTCAGCCGCCTGATCAGCGCGCCGCCGCGCTGGCGGGCTGGATTATGGGCAGTCCGCAAAGTCAGTGGAGGTAAACCGTGAATCGACGTGAATTGCTCAAGTGGATGTCCCTGGCCGGCGGCGCCGCCGCTGCGCCCGGCTGGGCCTGGTCGATGTCTGAAGTCGAAGCGCCGGCGCATCGCCTCATCGTGCTGTTTCTTCGCGGTGGTGCCGACGGCCTCGCCCTGTGCCCGCCCCTGGGCGAGTCGGCCTATTTCGATCTCCGACCCACGCTGGCGTCCAGCGAATCCCAGGCCCTGCCGCTGGACTCGTTTTTTGGGTTCCATCCCGCGGCCGGCTCGCTCAAGACCCTGTTCGATGCCGGTGAGATCAGCGTGGTTCACGCCAGCGGCTTGACCACGGCCGAACGCTCTCATTTCGAAGCCCAGGCCATCATGGAGCAGGGGATCGATGCGAGCGACCTGGCGATCGGGGATGGCTGGCTGGGGCGCTACATGGCGATGTTGAACGGCGGGTCGCCGCTGGCCGCGGTAGCGCTAAACGCCGCCGTGCCCCTGTCCATGGCCGGCCTGGACAGCGCCCTGGCGCTGGGTCAGATCGACCGCTTCAGCCTGCGACTGGACGCCCGCAGCCGCATGGTGCTGGAGAGCCTGTATGGTCTGGATCCCCTGTTGTCGCCTACCGCGCGGGCGGTATTCGAAGCCGCCGACTCGCTGGTTCCTGCGCAGTCCGAGGCGCCGGGCCCCGACTATCCCGCCGGTCCGCTGGGCGTAGCGCTGGGTGATGCAGCCCGACTCATCAAGGCCGGCAGCGGGCTGCATGCAGCCGCCATCAACACCGGCGGCTGGGATACCCACGAAGGACAGCTCGAGGATCTCGACGGGCTGATCGGTGAACTGGGCGACGCGCTGCTGGCGTTTCGCAACGACCTCGGCAGCGAGTGGCACAAGACCACCGTACTGGTCCAGACCGAGTTCGGCCGCCGCGTGGCCGAGAACGCGTCCGGTGGAACAGATCACGGGCACGGCGGGGTGATGCTGCTGGCCGGTGGGCAGGTTCAGGGCGGCCAGGTCCTGGGGGATTGGCCGGGGCTGCACGCCAGCGCGCTTTCCGATGGCCAGGATCTTGCCGTGACCACCGACTACCGGCAGGTCATCGCCGAAATCCTCGCCGACCGTTTCGGTGTCAGCGACTTTGCGCCGATCTTCGGCAGCTGGCAGCCCGGTCCCTGGCAGGGGCTATTCCGATCCTCGGGAACTGATGCCCTGACTTCATCCTGGCTCGGTAAATCTTCCCCGATGCCCGGTGCCAGGCCGGATCGCTGGTACGCGCCGGATCGCCTTGACCTCCGGGGACTGGGGCGCCTGCGAGCCCTGGGATACTCGCCGGCCGGGCGGTTAAGCCCTACCGACTGAAGCGCGCGAACGCGTTATCAGCAGGGGAAACTCGATCAGGCCGCGCGCGCCGACTGGGCGGTGGCCACGCCGATGCTGTGCAGCAGGCTCTTGGCGGCTTCGCGGCCTTCGAACACGGCCGTGACCACCAGGTCCGAGCCGCGCACCATGTCGCCGCCGGCGAAGATGCGCGGGTGCGAGGTCTGGAAATCCGCCCGGCCGCTGCCGCCGCCGACTTTCAGGCGGCCGTCCTCGTGGGTTTCCACGCCGGCCGCGAGCAGCCATTCGGGCGGGTCGGGCCGGAAGCCGAAGGCGATGATGACCGCATCGGCCGGAAGCACCTCTTCGCTGCCCGGAATCGGCTCGGGCCGGCGGCGACCGCGCGCGTCCGGCTCGCCGAGCCGGGTGCGAACCACGCGCACGCCTTCCACCGCGTCTTCGCCCAGGATCTCGACCGGCTGGCGGTTGAACAGGAACTCCACCCCTTCCTCGCGCGCGTTTTTGACCTCGCGCCGGCTGCCGGGCATGTTCTCCTCATCGCGGCGGTAGGCGCAGGTGACCGAGTGCGCCCCCTGGCGGATGCTGGTGCGCACGCAGTCCATGGCCGTGTCACCGCCGCCGAGCACAACCACGCGCTTGCCGCTCAAGTTGCGGTAGGGAAATTGCGAGACCGGTTCCTTGAGTACGCGATTGACGTTGCCGATCAGAAACGGCAGCGATTCGACCACCCCGTCTAAGTCTTCACCCGGCAGGTTACCGCGCACGTAGCGATAAGTACCCATGCCGGCAAATACCGCGTCGTAGCCTTCCAGCAGCTGCTCCAGCGTGCGGTCGCGTCCGATGTCCACGCCGAGGTGAAACTGCACGCCCATGCCTTCCATCAGCTCGCGGCGGGTCTCGATGACCTGCTTGTCGAGCTTGAACGGTGGAATGCCGTAGGTCAAAAGGCCGCCAATGCGCGGGTAGCGGTCGAAGACGTGGGCCTCGACGCCGTGGCGGACCAGGATATCGGCCGCGCCCAGGCCGGCCGGGCCGGCGCCGATGACGGCCACGCGCTTGCCCGTGGCCTCGACGTGGCTCATGTCCGGGCGCCAGCCCTGGCGCACCGCCTCGTCGGTGATGTATTTCTCGATCGAGCCGATGGTGACCGCGCCGAGCCCGTCGTTTAGGGTACAGGCACCCTCGCACAGGCGGTCCTGCGGACAGATGCGGCCGCAGATCTCGGGCAGCGAATTGGTCTGGTGGGACAGTTCGGCGGCCTCGAACAGGCGGCCCTGCTTGATCAGGCGCAGCCAGTCGGGAATGAAGTTGTGCACCGGGCACTCCCATTCGCAGTAGGGGTTGCCGCAGTTGATGCAGCGCGCCGACTGGTCGGCCGCGCCTTCGGCCTCGTATTGGCCGTAGATTTCTTCCCAATTGCGCACGCGGATCGGAATCGACAGGACTTCCGGGTCGCGCCGCGGGGACTCGAGAAAATGCAGGTGGCTGGTCATGCGGCCTCCTTCAGGGCGGTGATCAGGCTGTCAAGATCCGCGGCCTTGGGTTTGACCAGCCAGAACTTCGGCAGGATGCGCCGGAAGCCGTCGAGGATTTCGGCCGCTTTGCGGCTGCCGGTCAGCTCGAGGTGGCGCTGGATCAGGCCGCGCAGATGGTGAACGTGGTTTTCCATCACATCGGGCGCGATATGGTGAATGTCGATCAGTTCGTGGTTGTACCGATCAACGAACTGGCGCTCGCCGTCGAGCACGTAGGCAAAGCCGCCGGTCATGCCGGCGCCGAAATTGATGCCGGTGCGGCCCAGCACGACCACTGCGCCGCCGGTCATGTATTCGCAGCAGTGGTCGCCGGCGCCTTCGATGACCGCCACGGCGCCGGAATTGCGCACGGCAAATCGTTCGCCGGCCATGCCGGCGGCGAACAGCTCGCCGCCGGTCGCCCCGTACAGGCAGGTATTGCCCATGATCGGCGTGGTGGCGGCCTCGTAGCGAATGTTTTCCGGCGGCCGCAGGATCAGCCGGCCGCCGGCCATGCCCTTGCCGACGTAGTCGTTGGCCTCGCCGGTCAGATCCAGGTACAGGCCGCCGGCGTTGAAGGCGCCGAAGCTTTGTCCGGCGGTGCCGGTCAGCTGCAGCTCGATTGGACGGTCCTCCATGCCGCGATCGCCCCAGCGTCGGGCGATGTCGCCGGACAGGCGGGTGCCGGTGGAGCGGTCGGAGTTGCGCACGACGTAGCGAAAGGTCCCGCCGCCGCCTTGCTCGACCGCATCGGCGGTGTCCTCGGCAATGCGCTGGGCCAGCACGCCCTGGTCGTGGGGCGGGTTGCGCTCGACCATGCACTGGCGATCCGCGTCCGGCGCCAGACCGGTGGTGGCCAGCAGGGGCGCCAAGTCGAGCTTGTTCTGGCGCACCGTCAGACCCTCGATGCGCTCCAGGTACTCGGTGCGCCCGATGATGTCTTCCAGGCGCCTCACGCCGAGCCCGGCCAGGATTTCGCGCACCTCGCGGGTCACGAACTTGAAGTAGTGCATGACCATTTCCGGCAGCCCGATGAAGTGCTTGCTGCGCAGCGTCTCGTTTTGGGTGGCGACCCCGGTGGCGCAGTTGTTGAGGTGACAGATGCGCAGGTACTTGCAGCCCAGCGCGATCATCGGCGCGGTCCCGAAGCCGAAGCTTTCGGCGCCCAGGATCGCGGCCTTGACCACGTCCAGCCCGGTTTTCAGGCCGCCGTCGGCCTGCAGCCGGACGCGATCGCGCAGGTCGTTTTCCATCAGGACCTGGCGCACTTCGCTGATGCCCAGCTCCCACGGCGCGCCCGCGTACTTGACCGAGGTCAGCGGCGAGGCCCCGGTGCCGCCGTCGTAGCCCGACACCGTGATCAGGTCGGCGTAGGCTTTGACCACGCCGGCGGCGATCGTGCCGATGCCGGGCTCGGCGACCAGCTTGACCGAGATCAAGGCTTTGGGGTTGACCTGCTTTAAGTCGTAGATCAGCTGGGCCAGGTCCTCGATCGAATAGATGTCGTGGTGTGGCGGTGGCGAGATCAGCCCCACCCCGGGCGAAGCGTAGCGCAACCTGGCGATCAGCTCGTTGACCTTGTGGCCGGGCAACTGCCCGCCCTCGCCGGGCTTGGCGCCCTGGGCGATCTTGATCTGGATGACCTCGGCGTTGACCAGGTATTCCGGCGTGACGCCGAATCGGCCCGAGGCCACCTGCTTGATCTTCGAGGTCTTCTCGGTGCCGTAGCGTAGCGGATCCTCGCCGCCTTCGCCCGAGTTCGAGCGCCCCCCGAGACGGTTCATGGCGATGGCCAGGGCCTCGTGGGCTTCCGGCGACAGCGCCCCCAGCGACATGCCGGCCGAGTCGAAGCGCTTGAAGAAGTTCTCTTCGGGTTCGACCTGGTCGATATCGATCGGATCGTGGGGCGAGGTCAGCTGCAGCAGGTCGCGCAGGAAAGCCGGCTCGCGCTCGTTGACCAGGCGGGCGAAATCCTGGTAGAGCGCGTAGCTGCCGCGCTGGACCGCCGCCTGCAGGGTCTTGACCACGTCCGGGTTATAGGCGTGGTACTCGCCGCCGTGGACGTAGCGGTAGAGGCCGCCGTGCTCGATCGGCACGCGCGGCTCCCAGGCCCAGCGGGCCAGGGCTTTCTGATCGGCGTGCAGGTCGCCGAAGTCGGCGCCCTGGATGCGGCTGACCGCGCCCGGAAAACACTGCGCCACGACCTCGTCGGCCAGGCCGACGATTTCGAACAGCTGGGCGCCGCGATACGCGCGGCCCAGCTCCAGCGAGCGGTAACGGGTCTCGTCGATCTCGCCGGTGTTCACCATGGCCAGCAGCGTCTGGTAGACCAGGTAGGGGTAGACTGCCGTCGCGCCGAAGCCGATCAGGGCGGCAAAGTGGTGCGGGTCGCGGGCCGTGCCGGTTTCCACGATCAGGCTGCACAGCGGTCGCTGGCCGGTTTCGACCAGGTGATGGTGGATTGCGCTGGTGGCCAGCAGGGCGTGCACCGGCAGATGGTCTTCGCTGAGATAGCGATCCGAGATCAGCAGGATCAGCTTGCCGTCGGCGACTTCGCGTTCGGCCTGCTCGCACATCGCGCTAATGGCCTCGCTCAGCGGCTGGTCGGCCGGAACGTTCAGGTCGATAAAGGCCGACGGCATGCCCAGCTGCGGCGCGTTGATCAGCTGCCTGAGCTTGCGCTGGCTGAGCACCGGCGAGTTCAGCACCACCCGCTCGGCCAGCGCCGGACCGGGGGTGAACACGTTGCCCTTGCGGCCGATGCCGGTTTCCAGCGACATGACAATGCGCTCGCGCAAGGAATCGATGGGCGGATTGGTGACCTGGGCGAACTGCTGGCGGAAGCAGTCGTACAAGGGCCGAACGCGCGTCGAGAGCACCGGCATCGGGGTGTCGTCGCCCATTGAGCCGACCGCTTCGGCCTGGGTCTGGGCCAGCACCTGGATGACCTCGCGGCGCTCCTCGCGCGAGAGGTTGAACATTTTCTGATAGGTCGCCAGGGTGTCGTCGTCGAACGGCTCGGCAGCCATGTGAACGTCGATTAGCTCCGAATCCAGGTACTGAATGCCGGAGTTCAGCCAGTCCTGCCAGGGTTGGGCGGCCTTGAGCTCATCGTCGACCTCGGCGCTTTCCAGCAGCTGGCCCTGGTCGAGGTCGGCGACCAGAATCTGCCCTGGACCCAGGCGCCCGCGGCGCAGCACGCGCTCGGGTTCGATGTCGACCACCCCGGTCTCGGAGGCGACGATGAGCTTGTGGTCGTCGGTCAGCGTCCAGCGCGCCGGCCGCAGGCCGTTTCTATCCAGTGCGCAGACGGCAAAGCGCCCGTCGCACATGACCAGGCCGGCCGGGCCATCCCAGGCCTCCTGGTGGAAGCTGAAGACCTCGTAGAAGGCGCGCAGGTCGGCATCGAGGTTGTCGGCGGTCTGCCAGGCCGGCGGCACCAGGATGCGCACCGCCTGCGGCAGCGGCATGCCGCCGATCATCAGCAGTTCGAGCATGTTGTCCAGCGAGCTGGAGTCCGAGCCGTGCATGGCCACCGGCGGATCGATCTCGGCCAGCTCGGGCAGCAGCGGCGAGGCCAGCAGCGCCCTGCGGGCGCGGGTCCAGTTGCGGTTGCCGCGGATGGTGTTGATCTCGCCGTTATGGGCCAGCACGCGAAACGGCTGGGCCAGCTCCCAGCGCGGCAGGGTGTTGGTCGAAAAGCGCTGGTGAAACACCACCGCCGAGGCCTTCATCAGCGGATGCTGCAGGTCCGGGTAGAAGCGCGCCAGGTATTCGGGCATGACCATGCCCTTGTACGACAGGGTCTGGCTGGACAGGCTGGCGATGTAAAAGCGCTCGTCTTTCGGCGTCGCCAGTTCGCAGCGTCGGCGGGCCAGGTACAGGCGGCGCTCGAAATCATCTGTGTCCATGTCCCGGGGCACGTTGACGAAGACCTGCTCGATCTTT
>JBMCIV010000019.1:0-10239 GCA_048616735.1 Wenzhouxiangella sp.
GTCGGACTGGACCCACCTGCTGCTCGACGAGGCCGCCGCCGAGCGCTTCGAGCGCGGCGCTGAAGTGCGCACCGTGGCGGTGGTGCACGGCCAGATCTGGGCCGGCTCGCAGCTCGGGGTTTTTCGCTGGGACGCCGACAGCGAACAGCTGCTGCGGGTCGAGTTCGAGGAAGAACCCGATCGCCCCATGCCGCGCATCAATGCCATCCTGGAAAGCCGCAACGGCGGGATCTGGGTCGGCGCGCACGACGGCCTGTATCGAATCGACGAGCAGGCCATGCGCTTTGTCCAACTCAACGACGGCTATCACCTGATCCCGGATGTCGATATCCGATCGCTGTTTGAAGACAGCGAAGGCAACTTATGGATCGGCAGCCGCGACCGTGGAATCATTCGCGGCCAGCGCCACGACAGCGTCTTCAGTCCGCTCGCCGACCAGGCGCCGCTGGCGCTGGCCGATGAGGCGTCGCGCCTGACCTCGGCCGTTTTGCACGATCGCGCGGGAAAGCTGTGGCTGGGTATCCCCGGCGGGCTGCTGCGCCAGGACCGGCAAGGCCGGTGGTCGGCCTGGGAGTTCCCTGCCGAGGCCGGCGTGCGCCGCGTGGAGGGTCTTGCCCAAGGCGCTGACGAAACGGTCTGGATTGCCACCGACAGCGGGTTGTTTCGAATCGGTGAAGATGATCGCCTGCAGGCCGACGAACGCCTGTTTCAGGCGCTGGGCATCGCGGCCGTGCCGGTCAACGCCATTCTGGCCGATGCCGACCAGAGCCTGTGGCTGGGCTTGTGGAACTTCGGCGTCGTGCGCTGGAACCCGGAAACCGGCCAGATCGATACCGGCGTCGAAGCGCTGCGCGAGATCCGCGCCGACTTAGTCTACCAGCTCAACCGCGATGCAAGCGGCGCGATCTGGGCCGCCACCCGCTACGCCGGCGTCTTCCGCTTTGGTCACGACGGCTGGCAAAGAGTCCCGATTCAGCTCAACAATCGGCAGCACGCGCCCTCTTTTTACTGCGTTCATCACCAGCCGCCGGGGACCCTGTGGCTTTGTACCGAAGACGGGCTGGTGCGCTATCGGCTCGAGACCGGCGAGGCCGAGATATACGGCAGCGCCCACGGTCTGCCAACCCAACAGATTACCGGCCTGATCAAAGACGATGACGAAGATTTCTGGGTGCTGACCTCGCGCGGGGTGGCGCGCCGCATGCCGAACAGGAACCGGTTTGTCAGCTATGGGCTGGCCGACGGACTGCCCGGCCTGGCCGTGCAGCGCAACGCTCTGGACAAGAGCCCGGAGGGCCAGATCGTCATCGGTACCAGCAACGGTGCCGCCAGCCTGGATCCGGACTCGCTGACGCGCGGCCTTAATGCGCCGCGCGCGGTCTTAAGCCGCGTGTGGCTGGACGGCGAGGAGCTGACTCGATCGATCAACCCGGACCGGCTGCAGCTGACGCTGCCGGCCGATCACCGCGACCTGCTGATGCAGTTCGCGGTGCTGGATTTCCACGAACCCGAACGCAACCTGGCGCGCATGCGCCTGCGCGGCTACGAACCGTCGTTCAGCGAGCTGACCAGCAATCGTGAGCTGCGCTACATGAATCTGCCGCCAGGCGATTACGTGCTCGAAGTCGAGGGCTGGAGCAGCCGCGGCGTACCCGGCGAGGCGCCGCTGGAGATTCCCATTCAGGTCGCCGCGCCCTGGTGGCACTCGCCGCTGGCCTGGGTCGCCGCCGTATTGCTGCTGGGCGGCCTGATCTGGCTGCTGATCCGCTTGCGGCTACGGGCCTTGAGCCGATCGAACAACCGCCTGCAGGCCCTGATCGAGGAGCGCACCCGCGATCTGGAGGTCGCCAACGAGCAGCTCAAGGCCCGCTCAGCGCGTGATTTTCTGACCGGCTTGCTCAACCGGCGCGGCTTTACCGAACGCTTCAAGACCCTGCAGCACATGTCGGTGCGCGCCAACACCTCAATGGCGGTGGTTCTTTTCGATCTGGATCACTTCAAGCAGATCAACGATAGCTACGGTCACGATATCGGCGACGAGACGCTGCGCACCATCGGCCAGGTGCTGCGGCAGAGCCTGCGCAGCCAGGATCTGGCGGCGCGCTGGGGCGGCGAGGAATTTCTGCTTGCCCTGCCCGACACCGAGGCGGCCGGAGCGCTCCAGGTGTGCGAAAAAATCCGCTCCAGCCTCGCCGATGCACACCCACGGTCCCAGACGGGCCGGGCACACAAGGTCAGCGCAACCTTCGGGGTAGTGGCCAAAAAGGGCTGCGGCCAGCCGCTGGAGGCCTGGGTCAAGGCCGCCGACCGGGCGCTCTACCGCGGCAAGCACAACGGACGCGACCAGATTCAGATCGATAACGGCGATGACCTATAATCCGCGATCGCTTTAGCGCACGGAGACCCACATGCCGCGTCCGCTCCGGACGGTGATTGTCGCAATGGTCGCAGCGCTGTGTCTGCTCGGCCCGGGCCTGGTGCAGGCCACGGGCCCGGATGGCTTTGAGCAGCACTTTCGCGCCACCCTGCTCAAACACGGCGTGCCGGGCGGCGCCTATGCCGTCGTGCGCGATGGCCGCATCGACCAGGTCGGGACCCACGGCGTGCGGCGAGTGGGCAGCGCGGCCCCGGTCACCGCCGATACGGTGTTTCGCACCGCCTCGGTCTCCAAGACCTTTGCCGCGCAGCTGACCAGCCTGCTGGTGGCCGAAAATCGGCTGCGCTGGGAAGATGCCGTGACCGACTACCTGCCCGACTTTCGCCTCAACGATCCGGCCGCGACGCAACAGTTACAGCTGCAGCACCTGGTCGGCCAGTCGACCGGCGTGGTCTCTAACGCGTACGACAATCTGCTCAACGCCAACCAGCCGCTCAAGCGTATCCTGCCCCAGTTTGCCAGCCTGGTGCCCTTGTGCCAGCCCGGCACCTGCTACACCTACCAGAACGTGCTGTTTTCGCTCATCGGGCAGGCCATCGAGCAGAGCACGGGCCAGGAATACGAAGAGCTTCTGAACCAGCGGCTGTTCGAGCCCCTGGGCATGCGCCGCACCACGACCGGGCGCGAGGCCTTTCTGGCTGAAACCAACCGCGCCGCGCCGCACGTGCGTCTGGCGCGCGGCCGCGTCTGGCAGCCGGTGCCGGTCACCGACTCGTATTACCTGGTGCCGCCGGCAGCCGGGGTCAACGCCAGCGTGCTCGACCTGGCGCGCTGGCTGATTGCGCAACAGGGATATCGTCCCGACGTGCTGGCGCCGGGGGTAACCCGGCCGCTGATCGAAAAACGGGTGCGAACCCTGCGCGATCTGCGGCGCGGCGCCTGGCGCGATTTGCTCACCGACGCCCACTATGGGCTGGGCTGGCGGATTTATACCGTCGGCGAGGAGGATTTATTCCTGCACTCAGGCTGGGTCCGGGGGTTCGTAGCCGATATCAGCCACTCGCTGGATCGCAAGACCGGGCTGGTGGTTCTGCTCAACGGCGAATCCAGAGCCTTGAGCGAGATCACCACCGAATTCTGGGCCAGAGAACTGGCCTCGCCCCGGCCGCCGCTGATGGCCGGCCGGGGCGAGGAGGCAGAAGAACTAAGCCGCTAGTGGGCCACCTGGCGGGTCATGCCACCTTTCGATCGGGTGACTTGCGCGACGCCACCGCGCGCACGGCCTCTTCAATGATGGTCAGCCCGGCGTCGAGGTCGGCCTCCGGAATCATCAGCGGCGGCAGCAGCTTGAGGACCTGGTCGTCGATCCCGGCGGTTTCGATGATCAAACCGCGCTTGAAGGCCTCGGCCGAGCACTCGGCGGCCATTTCCGGATCGGCGAACTCGATCCCCTGGATCAGCCCCCGGCCGCGCAGCTCGGCCTGTACCGGAATCTGGCGCACCAGCGCTTCGAGCCGTTTGACCACCTTGGTGGCCTTGCGCTCGGTTTCCTGGCGCAGGGTGTCGTCGGCCCAGAAATCCAGCGCCGCGGTGGCGGTGACGAAGGCCGGATTATGGCCGCGGAAGGTGCCGTTATGCTCGCCCGGTGCCCAGACGTCGAGATCGGATCGCATCAGGGTGACCGCCAGCGGCAGGCCGAACCCACTGAGCGATTTCGACAGGCAGACGATGTCGGGCTTGATGCCGGCCGGCTCGAAACTGAAAAACGGGCCGGTCCGGCCGCAGCCCACCTGGATATCGTCGACGATCAGCAAGACGTCGTGGCGCTTGAGAATCGCGGCCAGTTCCTTGAGCCACTCCATGCGCGCGACGTTGACCCCGCCCTCGGCCTGGACGGTCTCGACGATGGCCGCGGCCGGCTTGTCCATGCCCGAGCCTTCGTCCGACAGCAGGGCGTCAAGCAGGGCCAGGCTCTGGTCCTTGCCGTCTTCCAGGTAGCTGTCGAACGGCACCATGCTCACGTGCGACAAGGGCACGCCGGCGCCGGCGCGCTTGAACGAGTTGCCGGTTACGGCCAGCGCGCCCAGGGTCATGCCGTGGAAAGCGTTGGTGAACGACAGCACCCGCTCGCGTCCGGTGACCTTGCGCGCCAGCTTCAGCGCGGCCTCGACCGCGTTGGTGCCGGTCGGTCCGGGAAACTGGACGCGGTAGTCCAGCCCGCGCGGCTTCAAGATGACTTCCTCAAAGCGCTCTAGGAACCGCACCTTGGCCTCAGTGGCCATGTCCAGGCTGTGGACGATGCGGTCTTCGGACAGGTAGTCCAGCAGCGCCCGCTTGAGGTCGGGGTGGTTGTGGCCGTAGTTCATGACCCCGGCGCCAGCGAAAAAATCGATGTAGTCGCGACCGTCCTCGTCGGTCAGACGCGCGCCGCTGGCGTGGGTAAACACGCACGGGAAGTTGCGCACGTAGCCGCGCACTTCGGACTCGAGTCTGTTGATGGTTTCAATACTCATGTCGATTTTGCCTCTCTCTTGAGTTCAAGATTGATTTTTGGATTCGGTGTCCAGCGGGCCGATACGAAACAGGTTCTCGGCCGCGTGCGAATTCGGAAACAGTTCAGCGCCCAGGTACTCGCTTTCCCGGCACTCCACGCCACGATCGCGCGCAATGGCGCGAAACAGCTGCATCGAGGCCGCGTTGTCGGGGCTGACCGTGGCTTCCAGCCAGCGCACCTCGGTCGGCTGGGCCGCCAGCAGCGCGTCGAGCATGCGCCGAGCCAGACCCTGGCGGCGCATCCACGGCGCCACGCCCACCTGCCAGACGAACACCGCGTCCGGGCGCTGGGGCGGCCGATGTCCGACAATGAATCCGGCCAGCCTGCCGTCACTGCCTTCGGCGACGATGCCGGTATCGGCAAAATCCTTGGCAAAAAGCACGTAAAAATAGGCGCTGTTGAGTTCCAGCCCGCCCATCTCCTTGACCAGGCGCCACATCGCGGCACCGTCTTCGGCGCGCGGGCGGCGAAACTGCAGCGCCGGTTTTTCAACCGCCGCCTGTGCCGCCTCAGGCGACATCGGCAACCTCGGAGTCGGTGATGCCGAAGCCGACATGGAACGCCTGCGCGGCCTGTTTGACCTTGTCGGCGGCGACCAGGCAGGTCACGGCATGCGCAAAAGCAAAGGACTGACGGACCGTAATGCCGGCATCGGTCAGGTTTTCTGCCGCCAGACTCAGAATGTCGGCATCCTGTCCGGCGCGGTGACCGACCGCGGATACGCTGGCCAGGGGGTAGCGCACCTCAACGGCAGCGCCAAACTCGCCCTGCAGCGAATCGGCCAGGCCTTCCACGTCGGCCAGCTGGTCGATGGGCAGCAGGTAGCAGCCCGAATCACCGTCGGCAAGTTCCGGCGCGAATGCGTCGTAGTCGTTCAGGATCGCGGCCAGGCGCGCGCGGTCGGCATCTTCATCGAACTGAACGCTGACCAGATTCTTGTGCGCGGCAATTCCGATAATGCGGGACTGGCCGGCGCCGGATTCCCTGCGCACGATGGTCTGTCCACCCTCGCCGTGGGACTTGCTGGCGTGGATGGTCACGCCGTGCTCGAGGGCGTAATCGATCGCGCGCTCGTTTAGCACGCCGGCGCCGTGGTGGGCCAGGGTCTTCATCTCGTCCAGGCTGAGCGTGCTCAGCCGAATCGCGTCCGGCACCACCCGCGGGTCGGCGGTGTAGACGCCGTCGACGTCGGAATAGATTTCGCAGCGCGCGGCCTGCACCGCAGCCGCGATAGCGACCGCGGTGGTGTCCGAGCCGCCGCGCCCCAGCGTGGTGATGTCGCCGCCCGGGCTGGCGCCCTGGAAACCGGCGACCACGACCACCTTGCCCTCGTCCAGGGCCTTGAGAATACGGCCGGGCTCAACGGCTTTGATGCGGGCGTTCAGATGTGCGCTGCAGGTGCGAACGCCAGCCTGCGGGCCGGTCATGGAGCAGGCGGGAATACCCAGATCCTGCAGCGCCAGCGACAGCAGCGAGGCCGAGGTCTGCTCGCCGGCGGCCAGCAGCATATCGAGCTCGCGGTGGTTGGGCTGGTTGTTGAAGCGGCCGGCGCTGGCCAGCAGCCTGCTGGTGGTATCACCGCGGGCCGAAACCACCACCACCACGCGGTGCCCCTGGCGTCGCGTGCGGGCGACGCGCTCGGCAACCGCGCACAGCTGCGAGTCTTCGGCGAGCGATGAACCGCCGTACTTCTGAACAATGGTTTTCATGAGGTTGGGTGTTGTTGCCGTTTGAGTTTGAATAAAGCTTTTTTTTTCAGTCGGCCCGATCGACGTGGGGCGGGATCGGCGCCATCGCATATTCGTCGCCGCGAATGGCAAAGGCTTCAACCAGGGCATCCAGGCTGATCGCCAGCTCGTCGAGCTTGAGGTCGTTGAGCCGCGCCAGGGCGTTGAGCAACGCGCCCTCGGCCGGACCCGGCGCGTTGTCAAGCAGTTGCTCGCCCTTTTCAGTGGGAAACAGCTGGACCACGCGCTGGTCCGGACCGCAGCGGTCGCGCCGGATCAGGCTTTTGACTTCGAGCTTGTCGAGCAGGTTGCTGGCCGTGGCCGGCTTGATCGACAGGCGTTCGGAAATGTCCTTGACCCGCAGCCCGGGTTCGGCGTGGATTTCCCACAGCGCCCACAACTGGGCGGCACTGACGCCGCACTGGCGCTCGACCCAGACCGAGTGGGCCTGGATGGCTTTGACCACGGTGCGGAAATGCCGGATCACGGCCACTTCGCGCTCGCGGCGGGCCTGCGAGCGCCGGCCGCGCTGCGCCGGAACGCCGCTGTCCTGATTTTCGTTTGTCATTTGCTGAGCCATATTGATGACTAATTATATGCCACAAATTAGTTTTGCGCAAAACTAATTGCCTTCAATGACTCGGCAGGCCCCGAAGCCGCGGGCCGCAGATAACTCAGTCCTGGTGTTTTTCGACCAGCGCCAGAAAGGTATCGAGCACTTCGCGGCCACGCTCGCCGGCCTGCTCGACGTAGATTTCGCGCACGCCCAGGCTGGCCTGTCGGAAGGCATCGCGCTCATCCTCGTCAAGCTCCACCCACTGCGTTCCACCGGCCTCGAGGATGGTGTCCAGTCGCTCGGCGTTGAAGCGCTGCTGCTCGCGATCGATCCACTCGACCAGCTCATCGCGCACCTCCTCGATCATGGTGCGCTTCGGCTCATCGAGCGATTCGAACCAGGACCGGCTGGCCGCCAGCGTGGCCACGAACTGGGCGTGCCGGCCGGCGGTGAGATAGTCCTGCTCCTCGTAGAAACTCATCTCTTCGATGGCAAAAATCGGGTTGACCTGGCCATCGATCTGGCCGAGCTGCAGGCCGCTGTAGACCTCGCTGTAAGGCATGGGCGTTGGGTTGGCCCCGTAGGCGCGGTAGGACTCGACCAGGATCGGCGAGGTCATCGTGCGGATCTTGAAGCCCTCGAAATCAGCCGGGCTGCGCAGTGCGCGGTCACCGCTCCAGACCATCCAGCCTTCCTGCACGACGCCCAGCAGTTCCAGGTCCTCGTCACGATAAGAAGGCTGCAGCAGCGCGTGCAGCTCCGGGTCGGAGAGCACCTGTCGGTTGACCGCGTTGTCGTCGGAAAGGACAAAGTGCAGCGTGAAGATGCCCACCTCGGGGATGGCGTCGGCGAGATGGCCGGGCGAGGCAAACGCCAGCTCCAGCGCCCCGCTTTGCAGCATCTCTGTGATCTGCGACGAGCTGCCCAGACTGCCGTAGGGATAGACTTCAACGGTTACGGCGCCGTCGCTGCGCGCCTCGATTCGCCGCTTGAACTCCTGCGCGTAGGCATCTTGAACACTACCTTCGATTTCCTCCAGCGCGAAGCGCCAGGTCGTCGATTCAGGCTGAGACTCGGACTCGGAGGACGCCGTCTGGGATTGATCTTCAGCCGGCGGCGAACAGGCCGCCAGCAGCATCAGAAACGGGAGTAAAAGTGCCGCCAGGCGAGCAGGCTGGGTCATCGATGGATCTCCATGGTGTGGCGAAAACAAGCGTGTAAAACCCTATCATGCCGCCTCGGCAGGCCTGATCGCGGGCTACCGAATCCGGTGCTAAAGTAGAAAAAATCTCTCGGCGGCAAGCATTTGCGATGGCTATTCCAATCGACCCCACAGGCTGGCGCAGGCGTCTCGGAGCGGTTCTGGGCTGGGTCGATGACGGCCTGGACGCATTTGAACGCAGCGCGCTGATCGCCGGGATTCTGACCATGGCCGCAATCTCGGTCATCAACGTCGCTTTGCGCAATCTCGCCGGCTCGAGCCTGATCTGGGCCAACGAAGTCACCCAGCTGCTGCTGGTGGTGGTCACCTTCATGGGCGTCGGCCTGGGCGCGCGCCAGGCGCGCCACATCCGCGTCTCGGCGATTCACGACGTGCTGCCTCGGCCAGCCCGCAAGGTCTTGCTGATCGTCACCAGCACGGCAACGGCCCTCTTGCTGCTGCTGATGGCCGGCTGGGCGCACGGCTATGCCGAATCGACCCAGCGCAGCTGCCGCATCCTGCCGGAATCGATCCAGCTGGGCGGCCTGGCCGTCCCCCTTGGCGCCATGCCCGTGGGCCTGGCGGTGGTCGTGGTGCTGCTGGCGATGGCGCTGGCCGGGCATCTGATCGCGCGCCTGCCCGAACTGGCCGCGGCGGGGCGCTCGCGCCTGCCCGGCTGGCGCCGGTGGGTCGCCGGCCTGGTCGGACTGGTCTTGCTGGTCGCGGCCGGTGCCTGGCTTGCAGGCTTGCTTGCCGAGCTGATCGCCAACCGCAGCGGGCGCTGCCGGGTCATGTCTTCGATCGGGCTGCCGGTGTATCTGCTGCACCTGATCGTCCCGCTGGGCCTGCTGCTGGGCGCGATGCAGTTCGCGCTGGCCGCCGTTCGCAACCTGATCAGCCCCGAGAACTACCTGTCCTGGCGCCGGCGCGACGAGTACCTGGATGCCGACGGCGAGGCATCCGATGGCTGAGTGGCTGGCCTGGATCGGCCTGGCCGACCTGTCGGTCGCGCAGCTGGCCCTGGTCGCGGCGCTGGTGATGATCGTGCTGCTGCTGATGGGGTTCCCGATGATGGTCCCGCTGATGGTCGGCGCCCTGATCATCCTGCTGGCCGGTTTTTCCAACCTGGAGCCGACGGTGCTGGTCCAGCAGATGATCGGCGGCGTGGAGCAGAGCGTGCTGGTGGCCGTGCCGATGTTCATCCTGGCCGCCGACATCATGATCAAGGGCCACACGGCCGACCGCCTGCTCGACCTGGTCAGCAAGTTTTTCGGCCATCTGCGCGGCGGCGTCGCGGTGACCACGGCGGTTTCGTGCACGCTGTTCGGCGCGGTGTCGGGCTCGACCCAGGCCACGGTGGTCGCCATGGGTCGGCCGCTCAAGCCGCGCCTACAGGATGCCGGCTATTCCGAGCGCTTTTCGATTGCCCTGATCATCAACGCCAGCGACATCGCCCTGCTGATCCCGCCGTCGATCGGCATGATCATCTACGGCGTGGTGTCGGGCACCTCGGTGGGCGATCTGTTTATCGCCGGGATCGGCCCCGGAGTGATGATCCTGCTGCTGTTTTCGCTCTACTGTGTCGCGTATTCGATGTGGAAGAACATTCCGGTCGAATCGCGCGCCGGCTGGCCGGAGCGGCTGGTCGCCGTGCGCGGTGCGCTGCCGGCGCTGGGGTTTCCGATCATCATCATTGGCGGCATTTATTCCGGCATCTTCAGCCCGACCGAGGCGGCCTCGATCTCGGTAGCCTACGCGCTGGTGCTGGAGATGCTGGTCTACCGCGAGGTCAAGCTGCGCGAACTGCCGGAAGTCGCGCTGTCA
>JBMCIV010000020.1:0-10008 GCA_048616735.1 Wenzhouxiangella sp.
CGGCCGCCGCTTCGAGCCGCAGGCGGCTGAGGCTGAAGACGGCGATGTTCGACCCAGAGAACAGGGCCGACTGCGAGACGCAGAAAGCGATCCCCAACCAGATCAGCGCGTCGTTCATGGGATCTCCTTTGAATTCAGGTTGAACCGGGACTCCCCGCCGATGGTCCCGGCGGCAGTAGAAAAAAAGCGCAGCGAACGCCTCAAACGGTTGCTGTCGCGATAGTCTGCCGGGGTTGTTGTTGGGCATCTCTGGCTACCGCTGCGGCCAGACGCTCCTGCTGCCGTGCGGGGCGTGTCGGTTCCGCGGCTTCCTTCGCGGAACGATGGGCTTGAAGGAGAGCACCTGTGGAAGCGGCAGCGTCGCTACGGCGACCGGCGGGATCGTTGTCTTTGTGCTTTCTCATACTGTCTTCCGTTTTAAGTGTTTTCGCTCATGATTTCAGGCCTTTTTGACCTTGAAAAATCCCCCTTTAGGTGATCTGTTTTCACTCTTGTTGATGAACGGCGTTCGTCCTCTATCGCGTGATGCGCATGCCACTGAAGGCCAGGGGGCAAAGTGCCAGCCCGCGTACCGGCCTGTCGTTGCTGGCGAGCATCCAGAAACACTCCGCCCACGCCGGACATACCCCAGGATGCGGCCTTCAAACGGCCGTTGGGCGTCGGTTTGTTCCTGTTCGCGATTCATGGCGCTATTGTGCGCCCAATGAGCAGGGCCACGCCAAACGACCGCGGCAATTACCGGAAAACCGGCCGAGACGGCGTTCCAGCGTTGCCTCAAAAAGCGCCCCAGCAGGCTCAAGCGAAGCGGCGCTGATGTAAGGTGATTGAATGGAAGCACCACCGCGCTTGTGGTTTGTTGTTCGCGCCAGCTGCCTGTTGCTGGTCGCTTTTTCGCTGTCCGGGGTAGCCCAAGAGGGCGCGAACGACACCTGGTTTGAGGTCGAACAAATCAACGCGGGGCTGGCCGATCTGCCCGAAGACCTCGCCCGCGACACGCCGCGAGAGGCGGTCAGCGAATTCCTGCGCCTGACTGAAGAAAAGCGCTTTGAAGACGCGGCCCATCTCCTGGATCTGAGCGAGATCGAAAGCGCTGAGCAGGCCGACCGCGGCCCGGAGCTGGCGCACAAACTTGCCGAAATCCTCGACCGCACAACGGTCATCGACTGGCGCAACCTCTCCAACCGACCCGACGCGCTGCTGGAATCAGGCACGGCCGATCGGCCGCAGGCCGGCCAGGCCCGGCGAAGCCTGCGCTTGAGCTCGCTCGAACTGGACCAGCGCCCGGTCGAAATCCGCCTGAGCCGGATCAAGCGCCCCGAGGCCGATCCGGTGTGGGTTTTTTCCGCGCAAACCGTGCGCAGCATCGATGCCCTGCACGAACGCTACGGGCCGCGCTGGCTTGAGCAGCAGCTTCCCGGACCGCTGCTGGACAACAGCTTGCTTGGGACCCGGATCTGGGAATGGCTGGCCCTGCCGCTGCTCGTTGGCCTGCTGATTCTGATCGGCAGCCTGCTGCGTCGTTTGCTGGGGTTGCTCGGCCACGCCGTGCCGGTCAAATGGATCAACCGCGCCACCGATCGCACCCGCATGCCGTTGACGATTGCGCTGACCGCGATCATCGGCCAGATCATCATGGCCTGGGTCATCAGCTTCTCCGGGCCGCTCTATCAGATCATCACGCCACTGCTTGTGGGTCTGACCATCATCGGCCTGACCTTTGCCGCCTTGCGTGCCATAGACGCAACCCTGGAAATCGTGACCGAGCGCTTTGTGCATCACATCGACGATTCACAGGAAAGCGACCGAAGGGAGCTGTATACCTCGATTTACGCGCTGCGCCGTTTCGTCCTGCTGGCCGCGGTGGTAATCAGTGCCGCCTTGTTCATAGTCCAGCTCGGGCTTTTTGAAAACGTGGGGATGTCGCTGCTGGCCTCGGCGGGGGTCGTCGCGGTCATTCTCGGCATTGCCGGGCAGACCGTCCTCGGCAACATTCTTGCCAGCCTGCAGATCGCCATTGCCAAGCCCATTCGAATCGGCGACGCGATCAAGTACGAAGGGAAATGGGCCTACGTCGAATCCATCTTCTACACGTATCTGGTCTTGCGCGTTTGGGATAATCGACGACTGCTGGTGCCGGTTCAATATTTCATTTCCCACCCGTTTGAAAACTGGTCCATGGTCGATGCCAGCGTCACGCGCAGCTTTGCGCTGAAACTCGACCACTGCGCCCAACCTGCCCGCCTGCGGGAAGTCTTTGACGAGTTGGTCGACAACGAGGAAACCGCGATCCGCGACAAGATGACCCTGACCGTGGTCAGCGACCATACCGAGAAATATCAAGAAATCACGTTCTTTGCCACGGCGTCGAACCCCACCGACGCCTGGCTGCTGCAGTTAAAGCTCAGAGAGGCCGTCGGCGACTGGGTGCGCCAACATCATCCCGAATGGTGGCCGGTCGACAGGCTTGATCTTCACCGCAGCGAAAACGCAGCAAAATCCCGCTGATTAATGCGAGCTTAACCAAATGTGTTGCACAGTGAGCGTTCAATTCAACCCGTGTCCGCTTGCCGCGTGACCCTAAAAGGAGCACCATGAACAAAGATCAAGCCCATGCCCAATGGGATCGGCTATCGGCCAAAGTCAAGCAGAATTGGGGCGATCTCACCGATGATGAAATCAAGCAGGCAGAAGGCAACCTCGATGAACTGATCGCCCGCATCCGCGAGAAGTACGGCGACAGCAAGGAAGCCGTCGCCGAGAAGATCAACCAACTGATGAAGGATTGAGAAATCATGAAGACGACTGCGCGAACGCTGTTTTTTCTTTTGTTGCTGGCCCTGTTTAGCGCCGGCGCGCTGACCGGCTGCGAAGACCCCGGCCCGGCCGAACAGACCGGAGAGGAAATCGACGAGGCCGTCGAAGAGGCCGGCGATGAACTCGAAGAGGCCGGCGATGAGGTCGAGGAAGACACCGACTGAGCGTGCGCACGCTATTCTTTAGTAGGTGCCCCACGATCAACCGGTTGTTGCGCTAGAAACAACCGACCAGCATCGTTTTGAGTTGATCCACGTTCCGGCTTCACGGCCGGAGCGTGTTTTGCTTTTTCTGCCCGGTATGGGCCTGTCGGCGCGCCAGTACATTGGGTTCAGCCGGGCCCTGGCCGCCTCGGGCATCGAGACTTTGATCCACGAATGGCGCGGGCTGGGCTCGTCAAGCCTGCGCGCCTCAAGAACAATGGACTGGGGCTATCGCGAGCTGCTGGAACTCGACCTGGACGCGGCAATTGATGCAGCCCGTGCGCTGGCCGGCGAGCGTCCGCTGATCATCGGCGGCCACAGCCTGGGTTCGCAGCTGGCTCTGCTGGCCGCGGCCCGCCGTCCGCACGACGCCCAGGGCCTGCTCATTGTCGCCGGCGGCGCGCCATACTGGCGCTGTTTCAGCGGCTGGATGCGCCTGACCCTGCACGCCATCTTCTTCGGCATGCCGGCCGTGGCCGGATTGGTCGGCTACTATCCGGGCCGCCGACTGGGCTTTGCCGGGCGCGAGGCGCGCGGCGTGATCAACGACTGGGCGGCCAGCGGCCGCAGTGGCCGCTACCGGCCGGCCAACATGGATTTCGACTTCGAAGCCGCCCTCGGCCGGCTGGGCCAGCCGCTGCTGAGCGCGCGCATGAGCGACGACTGGTTCGTGCCCCAGGCCTCGCTAGACTGGCTGAGCGGCAAGCTGGGCTCGGCCATCCAACAGCAGGCCGACATCGATGGCGGTGACATGGACGGGCCGGCCGACCACTACCGGTGGATGAAAGCGCCGGCAAGCACCGCCGCGGCCGTGGCCGACTGGGCCCGGCGCTTGATTCAGCCGAATCAATCGAGCATCGCCGCCAGCAAGCGCGCGTAGAGCCTCTCGCTGAGCGAACGCGGCTGATCCAGCCCAAGCCGGGCGAGCGCGTCCGGGTGTCGGTCGGGTCGGCCGCGGAGGGCGGCGGCCAGCAACCGGGGCTTGCTGCGCGAAAGCGTGCGCAGGCGCTTGAGCGCCGGCACCAGCTCGCGCTCCAGTTCGGTGAAGTCGCTGCCGAACGGGTAGTTCGGGAAACGGCCGCGATCGAAGTGTCGCTCTATAAACTCGCGGGTATTGCGCCGGGCCGATGGCGGAATCTGCCAGTCGTGCGCCAGCTTGCCGGCCGACCGGGCCCGCTCGACGAATTCGTTCTGGAACTGCGCGTCCATGACCCCGACCAGGGCCTGGATGCATTCCTCGTCGGTCTTGCCGCGCAGGTCGGCGATTCCGTACTCGGTGACGAACACATCGCGCAAATGGCGCGGGATGGTGCAGTGGGGATAGTCCCAGACGATGTTGGAGACGCGTTTGCCGCCGCTTTCCCGGGTCGAGCGCAGCATCAGCAGCGAGCGAGCGCCTTCCATGGCGTGGGCCATGGCGACAAAGTTGTACTGCCCGCCCACACCCGAGACCACCTGGTGGTCGGCGAGGCCGTCGGAGACCGCCGCGCCGGTGGCGGTGACCATCATGCAGCTGTTGATGAAGCGCGCATTCTTGCGCTGGGCGATTTCCAGCGCTTCGTTGCCGCCGTAGAGCTGGTTGATTCGCCCGACGCCGTGCATGCGAAAGCGCGGCTGCTCGCGCGGCGACAAGGCATTCAGAAAATCGTAGAACCCGCGGCTGCCGAGAAAGAAGCCGGCGTCCATGATCGCGCCGGTGCCGGCCTGTTGCAGCGTCTCGCCGGCCATGGCCCGGCGCTGAAGAGCCTCATCATCGAATACTTCGCGCTTGAGAATGCCGGCCCGGTACAGGTGCATAAAACCGTCCATGAACAGCTCGCTGGCCCCGTACAGGCCGTGCTCGAACGGGCGTCGATCCTCCAGCGCGCAGGCCGCCCAGTCCATCGTCTCCAGCAGCCCGCGGTAGAAGGCGTTGTCGCGATGACGCAGGATCAGGCTGTAGACGAGTGCGTCGGCCAGCGAACCGATGCCGATCTGCAGCGTGCCTTCATCGGCGACCAGGCGGCTGGCGTGGAAGCCCACGGCGTGGTCCTGCACCGCGACCGGCGTGCGCGGCAGCCCGAACAGCGGCTGGGCCGGATCGGCCTCGATAATACGGTCGAAAAACCCCGCCTCGACCACCGCATCACCGTGCATGAACGGCAGCTGGGGATGAACCTGGCCGATGGTCAGACGCGCTCGGTCGTTGAGCCGATCAAGGCGTCGTTTCAGGTCCAGGCTGACATCGGGGTTGCACGACAGGCTGTAGACCCCGTCGCGCGGGGCTGAGATCAGCTGCAGGGTCAGGTTGACGCCGCGATCGGCCAGGTCGCGGGCCACGTGGGTGTAGTTCGAAGCGATGTAGCGGCGCTGTCGCAGGCTGTTGTTCAAGGCCGCACCCGACTGGACGTAGAACTCGCTCACGCGCACGTTGTCGGGCATGCTTTGACGGCGCAGATCGGCCAGGTAGTCCAGGCGCGGGTAGTCGGAGCCGAAATGACGGTCCAGAAACGGCCGCAGAAATCGCTCCTGCAGCCAGTGATCGGGTTCGGGCAAGTCCAGCGACAGCGCGGTGATGATTTCTAGGTCGATCGACGGGTCGGCGCAAGCCCGGGCGTAGAACGCGTTGACCAGCCGGTTGGGCTTGCCCAGCGCCAGCGGCAGGCCCATGACAATGCGGCCGTCCAGATACTCCAGCGCGTCGTCGACCACGGCTTCCAGGACGGGGGATTCCACGTTCAAAAAAAGCGCCTCCGGTGCAGACCACAAACCTCCACGCTACCTCAAAACGCATCTTGCGGCCTGATAAACTCATCAACCCTGACTTCTCCCGCCGGTCAACGCCCGCCATGAGCGTCTACGAACTCCTGAAATACCTTCATATCGCGCTTGCCCTGATCAGCCTGCTCGGCTTCGGGCTGCGCGGCTTCGTCCGGCTGGTACAGCGGCGACCGCTGGCCGCGCCCCTGCTGAGAGTCGGACCGCACGTCTCCGATACCCTGCTGCTGGCCACCGGGGTGGCCCTGTGGGTGCTCGGCGGCTGGCCGCTGTGGTCGTGGCTGGGGGCCAAGCTTGTGCTGATTGCCGCCTACGTCTACACCGGCGTGCTGGCCTTCCGGACGCCGGAGCCGCAGCGGGCGGTCTCGCTCTACACCGGGGGGCTGGTGCTGTTTCTGGCTATCGTCGTGGTCAGCGTGTTCAAGCCGGTGCTGTAAGCGCGCTACCAGGGGATGGGCCGACCGTCCCAGGCGAAGAATCCGCCGCTGTCGTCGCTGTTGAGTTCGTCGATCACCTGCAGCAGGCGCGTGGCCACGAACTCGGGCGTAAACAGTTTGTCGTCGGGTACGTTGGCCTGAAACGGCGCCGAGAGGGCGGTGTCGGTGGTGCCGGGGTGCAAAGCGGCAATGATCACGTTGGCAAAGCGCCGGCGCGCCTCGATCGAGGCCGTGCGCAGCAGCTGGTTTAGCGCGGCCTTGCTGGATCGGTAGGCGTACCAGCCGCCGAGACGGTTGTCGCCGATCGAGCCCACCCGGGCCGACAGCGCTGCGAACACTGCCTTGCCGTCGCGGGCCATCAGCGGCAGAAAATGGCGCAGGCACAGGGCCGGGCCCAGCGCGTTGACCGCGAAAACCCGCTGCAGCGACTCAAGATCGAGGTCTTCCAGCCGTTTTTCCGGCGCCAGCCCGTCCTGATCGTGCAGCAGGCCGGCCGCGTTCAGCACCAGCTGCGGGCGCAAGCGGGCTTGCTTCAGTCGCTCAGCGGCGGCGGCAATCGTGGGCGGGCAGGTCACATCCAGGGCCATCAGATCCAGGCGCTGGCCGTAGCGCTGACGCAAGGTGCAAAGACCCTCGGATCGATCGGGGCTGCGGCTACAGGCAATCACCTGCCCGACACGCTCGCTTTCGAGCAGCTGGCGCACCAGCGCCAAGCCGATACCGCCGCTGGCGCCGATGACCAGCGCGGTGCCTGAATCGGGAAACGAATGCAGCATCCCGGTACCGTATGATAGTCGGCGTGAAAGCTTGTGCCGTTCCGATCGCGACCCTTGCCTGGGCGCTCGCCTTGGTGCTTGCGCTGAGCGCCTGCGGCTCCGGTGGGCGCGAAATCCGCGGCGAGCTGCCGCTGGTTCGCGTTGAGGGCCTGGTCGTCGACGGCGATCAGGTGAGCCTGAGCGTGGGCCTGCGCAACCTCAACGATCGCACCCTGGACCTGCGCCGGCTCAAGGTGCGGATGCAAGTCGAAGACCAGCTGCTGATAGAGGCCGAGGCGCGACCGCAGATCGACATCAGCGCGCGCGGGCGCGACGTGGTCGCGCTGCGCGCCCGCGGCCAGGCGGCGGGCCTGGAACTGCTCGCGCGGCGCTTCGCTCAACCGTCGCAAGACGGCCTGCCGAGCGCATCACTCAACGCCGCGTGGAGCATGGAACTGGTGCTGGTCGACGAGCGCGAGCGCGAATCGACGACCCGGGTCAACGGCTTCATCCACCCGGTGCCCGGCCGTCCGGGCCACTATCGCTGAGCGTTTTTAGGAGGCTTTATTCATGACGATCGCGTACTGGTGTGTTCTGGTGGCCGCGGCCTTTCCCTACCTGATGATCGGCGTGGCCAAGATCGGCGTGCGCGGTTTCGACAATCGCCGGCCGCGGGACTGGTATGAAAAGTCCACCGGATTTCGTCGACGCGCCGTGTGGGCCCAGCAGAACAGCTTCGAGATCTTCCCTTTTTTCGCCGCCGCGGTGATCATCGCCCAGCTGGCCGGCGGCAACCAGGCCGCGATCGACGGCCTGGCGATCGCCTTCATCGCCAGCCGGATCGCTTATGCCATCAGCTATCTGGCCGACCTCCACCTGCTGCGATCGCTGGTGTGGACGGCGGGCTTTGCGTGCTGTGTGGCGCTGTTCATCGTTGCCGCGTGACCTTCGCCCCGACATTTGGCACATTGACGCCAAGCCATCGAGACCATAGGCTAGCGATCTGGATTCTGCCTGCCCGATTCGAGAGACAAGACCATGAGCCTGCGCATCACCCTGGATTTCACCGACAAAGACCTGGAACGTTTCCGCACCCTGGCCAAGGCCGCGATGGAAAGTACGCGCGAACTGGACGCGGAAAAAATCATCGCGGGCGCACGCGGCCTGCTCGACGAGGTCAACGAAAAAGTCGATTCGGACTACATTCGCGGACGCCTGAATCAAATCAGCGTGCTGATCAACATGCTCGAAGACGAGGGTTGGGGCATGCAGGAGGTCGGCCGCGGCCGCGTCCTGGCCGCGCTGGCTTACTTCAACAACCCCGACGACCTGATCCCCGACGACGTGCCCGGCCTGGGCTATCTCGACGACGCCATCATGATCGAGCTGCTGTGCCGCGAGCTCAAGCCGGAGATGGATGCCTACGAGGATTTTGTCTCTTACCGGGCCGCCGAGGCCAAGCGCCGCGGCATGGACCCGGACGAACTCAACCGCGGTGATTTTCTCAAGGCCCGCGAGCAGGCGCTGCTGGCCCGGATGCGCCGCCGGCGCCGCGGCGGCAGCGGCGGTGGCAGGCGGCGTTCGCCGTTCTCACTGTTTTGATCTGAGCATTTCGACGTGCGGAATGCCGTCCTCCGGGTATGGTCCGCGCACGAAGCCAAACCCCAGGCTGGCGTAGAAGCGATCGAGGTGCTGTTGGGCCGAGATGCGCAGCCTGGCGTCCGGGTACAGGCGCTCGGACAGATCGATCGCGCGCTCCATCAAGTCCCGGCCCAGCCCGGTGCCGCGGTGGCTCAGCGCGGTCAGCACCCGGCCGATCGACGGCTCGGCAAAGCGCGTGCCGGGGGCGGTGATGCGGGCGTAGGCGGCGACCCGGTCGGCGCTGTCGGTGGCCCACAGGTGATGCGCCGTCTGGTCCAGCCCGTCCAGCTCCGGGTAGGGACAGTCCTGTTCGACGACGAAAACCCCCACCCGGGCCGCTAGAATGGCGTAAAGCTCGTCGCCGGACAGGCCCGCGAAGTCCGATTCATGCCAGGCCAGAGCCGGCGGCGCTTGCTGCGTTTTCTCGTTCACACCAGCCAGGAATTCCAATTGAGTACCGACGTGCATGATATCCGCCTGGCGGCCGGATTCGAAATCCCCGGCGGCTCGGCGACCGCGCGCACCCTGAGCCGACAACAGGCAGAAGAACTGGCCGCAGCCCTGGCGGCGGACCTGGCGCGAACCGTGCCCGGGGTCGACCAGGCCATGCTGGTCCTGGCCGGCAGCCTGTTCGAGCCGGCCGAACTGCTGCGACCCGGTCTGCCTGCCTGGTCGGCCCTGGCCGATCTGGCCGGCCCGATTGTCCGTGAGCAGGGCCTGTCCCCGCGCCTGCTGGCCATCGGCAGCCACGAAGGCAGGCTGCCGGATCGGCGGCTGGCGCCGCCGGCCGAGCCGGTTCAGGGCCAGTTCGTCGCGCTTGCGCTGCTGCTGGTCAGCGACGCCGACCACGGCCCGGCGCTGGAGGCCGCGCTGGAGCGCGAGTTGTTCGAGCGCGGCAGCATCGACCCGCCGGCCCGCGCCCTGCTCCACCAGGCCCTGGGCCTGGAATCCGTCCACGGCCAGTTGCTGACCGCCACCGACCTGCTGGCGCTGCAGCATGTGCAGATGGACGCGGCCGGTCTGGGCGGATTCTGGCCGGTGGTCGAGCACGCCGTACTCTCACCCGATCAGGCCAGTCAGTTCGAGCTGGCCGCCGGGCTGCGAGCCCACTGGGACGGCGCCGACCAGCGCCTGACGATCGAGTTCTTGCCGTTCGATACCTTCGCCGGAACGCCCGCGGCCTACCTGCTGTGGCTGCGCGCGCTGCGCACGCTCACCGCCCTGGCCGACGCCCACGGCCTGGCGTGGCGACCGGTCGCGGCCGATGACTGCGAGATCAATGCGACCGGCCGGCTGGTGATCCACGCGGCCGGACCCTGTGACGCGGCCGATGGCGTGACCGAACACCGGGATCCTGAAGCCGGCCTGATCGCCTGGTCGGTCGTCGACGACGGCCGCTTG
>JBMCIV010000021.1:0-9944 GCA_048616735.1 Wenzhouxiangella sp.
GTCCGAGACCGTCTCCGGGTGGCTGGACGTCGAGGCCGAGCAGGCGCTGGCCGACGCGATCGAGCTGGGCCAGATGTTCATGGACGTGCGCACGCGCGATGCGCGCCAGCAGGTCGGTCGGCTCAGCCGGGAACTGGCCCTGGATGACGATGAACGGCTCTACGATCAGCTGCTGGCAGCGGTCAGCAGCGCCGGGCCGACCGAGCTGTCGGTGCTCGAGTCCTCGGGCCGGGCCCGGGTCACGGTGAGCATCGATCCGCTGCGCCTGGTGGCCGACCGCCCCAGCGGATTTGCCCTGGCCCAGGCGCTCGAAAACGAGCAGTACGCCACCGCCGAGCCCGGTGCCGACGGGCTCCAGATCCGGGTCTTGCGCCAGTTGAGTTCGCCGGTGCTGGGCGCCGGGCCGCAGCTGCTGCAGGCGGTCTATCCGCTCCCGGATGATTTCAGCGCCCTCGCCGACGGCATCGAGCAGGCTTATTTCCGCTACCAGAACGTCTCGTTCCTGCGCGGCCGGCTGGAGCAGAGCCTGGTGCTCATTTTGTCGCTGGTGCTGCTGTTGACCGTCTTTTTGGCCATGCTGCTGGCGTTCAACGCCGCCCGCCGTCTGACCCGGCCGGTGCGCGATCTGGCCAGCGCCACCGAAGAACTGACCGCCGGCCGCTTCCCGCGCGAGCTGCCGGTGACCAGCCGCGACGAGCTGGGTTTTTTGGTCGATTCATTCAACACCATGACGCGCGAGCTGGCGGCCAGTCGGCGCGCGCTGGAGGCCCAGCGGCGCTACCTGGAAATCGTGCTGGGACGACTCTCGGCCGGCGTCCTGGCGGTCGACGGCGAGGGTCGGCTGAGCGCGTTCAACGAATCGGCCGGCCGCATCCTGGGGCTGGATGCGCAGGTCGATCGCCATCGCGAACTCGAGCAGCTGGCGCAGGATCGCCCGGACCTGCGGCCGCTGCTGACGCTGATCCTGGCGCGCGGGGCCTCGTCGGCGACCGACTGGCGCAAGGAAATCCAGCTGGGCGATCCATCGCAGCCGCTGGTGCTGGTCTGCCGCGGCTCGGATCTGCCGGCCGAAACCGGTGGCCAGGTGGTGGTGTTCGACGACGTCACGGTGCTCGACCAGGCACAGCGCGAGGCCGCCTGGGCCGAGGTGGCGCGGCGCTTGGCCCATGAGGTCAAAAACCCGCTCACCCCGATCCAGCTGGCCGCCGAACGGCTGCAGTACAAGCTCGAAAACGAACTGCCGCCCGATCAGCGCCAGCTGCTGACCAAGGCCACGACCACCATCCGGGCCCAGGTCGACACCCTCAAGCGGCTGGTCGATGCCTTCGGCGACTATGCCAGGCCGAGCCCGCTCAAGCGCGAAACGGTCGATCCGGCGGCGCTGGTCGCCGAGATCGCCGACTTCCACGCCAGCGCCGATGTGCCGGTGCGTTTTCAGATCGACTGCGCCGAGAACACGGGCGAAATCCAGGCCGATGCCGGTCGCCTGCGCCAGGTGTTGATGAACCTGGTCCGCAACGCCCAGGAGGCCCAGCCCAGCGGAAGCCCGACCCTGGCGGTGTCCATCCAGCCGGCCGAGCGCAACCAGCGCCCGGGCGTGGCGCTGGTGCTGCGCGACGACGGCCCCGGCTTTGGTCGCGACGTGCTGGAGCGGGCCTTCGAGCCGTATGTCACCACGAAAGCGCGCGGCACCGGCCTGGGGCTGGCCATCGTGCGTCGAATCATCGAAGAACACGGCGGGCAGATCGTTATCGGCAACCAGCGCGGGCCGCAGGGCGCTGGCGCCGAGATTCGTATCTGGTTGCCGCGCGAATAGTCTGCGGCCGACTGCGGTATGCTTTGCCGCTCTGATCCGCCACTTTCGTGAACCCTAGTCTGTCCTGATGGCCGGCGCCCGCATCCTGATCGTCGATGATGAACCCGATATCCGCGAACTGATCGCGGACATTCTCCAGGACGAGGGTCACCAGGTGTGCGCGGCCGCCGACGCCGTCCAGGCGCGCGAGCAGCGCCGCTCGCAGGCCCCGGAACTGATTCTGCTCGATGTCTGGATGCCCGATACCGACGGCATTTCGCTATTGCGCGAATGGCGCGATGCCCAGGCGCTGGACTGTCCGGTGGTGATGATCTCGGGCCATGGCTCGGTCGAAACCGCGGTCGAGGCGACCCGTCTGGGCGCGTACGATTTCATCGAAAAGCCGGTCTCCATGGCCAAGCTGCTGGTGACCGTGAACAACGCCCTGGAGGCCGGCCGGCTCAAGCGCGAGAACGCCGGTCTCAAGCAGCGCGCGCCCGCGGTCATGGAACCGCTGGGGCGATCGCTGGCGGTCCAGAATCTGCGGCGTCGCCTGGAAAAGGTGGCGGCCCACGATGCGCCGGTGCTGATTACCGGTGAACCCGGCGTCGGCAAGGAGCAGGCCGCGCGCTGGATTCATGCCCACTCGCGGCGGGCCCAGGGGCCGTTCGTGGCCGCCCCGACCCGGATCGAGGCCCAGGGCTGGCGCAACCTGCTCCTCGGCAGCGCCGGCGAGGCCGGTCTTCTGGCCCAGGCCCAGGGCGGGGTGTTGTTCATCAACGACATCACCCTGCTCGACGCGGCCGCTCAGTCGCTGCTGCTGCGGATTCTCGAAAGCGGTCACCTGGAGCCGGATTCCAGCACCAGTTCCGAGCTCGATATCCGCATCATTACCGGCGCCGGTGCTGGGCTGGCCGACCTGGTTCGCTCGGGCCGGATCGATGAGTCGCTGTACTACCGTCTCAACGTCCTGCCGCTGGAGATCCCGCCCTTGCGCGAGCGCCAGGAGGACGTGCCCGACCTGGTCCGCTTCTACGCCGAGTACTTTCCCTCGCGCGACGGTTTGCCGTACCGGCATTTTCCGGTCGCGGCCCAGAACCGGCTTCGCCAGCACCGCTGGCCGGGCAACCTGCGCGAGCTGAGAAACCTGGTCCAGCGGTTGCTGATCCTGGGCGGCGATGAAGAGGTTTCGGTCGCCGAAATCGACGAGGCGCTGGCCCAGGTCGATGCGCTCAGCGCCGCACCGGGCCAGCAGATACCGGCGTTGTTTGGTTTGCCGCTGCGCGAAGCGCGCGAGGAGTTCGAGCGCCAGTACCTGACCCATCAGCTCAAGCTGGCCGAGGGCAGCGTCGGCAAGCTGGCCGAGGCGGTCGGCATGGAGCGGACGCACTTGTACCGCAAACTCCGGCAGCTGGGTATCGATCCCAAACAGGTCTGAGGAGACTCGCTAAGCATGCAGATCATCATTCTCGGCGCCGGCCAGGTCGGGTCGGGCATGGCGCGCAGCCTGTCGCGCGAGGAAAACGACATCACCGTCGTCGACATCGACGCCGAGCGCCTGCGCGAGCTGCAGGAAAAGCTCGACATCCGCACCGTGCTCGGGCACGCGGCCCATCCGCAGACCCTGATCCGGGCCGGCATCGAAGACGCCGAGCTGCTGATTGCGCTGACCAACTCCGACGAGACCAACATGATCGCCTGCCAGGTGGCCTACTCGTTGTTCAACACCCCGACCAAGGTCGCGCGCGTGCGCGCCGCCGACTACCTGGCCCACCCCGAGCTGTTCAACCGCGAGCACGCACCGATCGATGTACTGATCAGCCCCGAGCAGCTGGTGACCAACCACGTCCAGCATCTGATCGAGTATCCCGGTGCCCTGCAGGTGCTCGATTTCGCCGACGGCCGGGCCCAGCTGGTCGCCACCCGGGCCTTTCACGACGGCCCGCTGGTCGGGCGCGAGCTCAAATCGCTGCGCGCCAAGCTGCCCGAAGGCGTCGATGCCCGGGTCGCGGCGATCTTTCGCAACGACGAACCCATTATTCCCCGCGGCGACACGGTCATCGAGGTCGACGACATCGTCTTCTTTCTGGCCGCCAAGCGCGATATCCCGGTGGTCATGCGCGAGCTGCGGCGCATGGGTGGGCCGGTCAACCGCATCATCCTGGCCGGCGGCGGCAACATCGGCGCCGCCCTGGCCGCGCGCCTGGAGCGCAATCACCACGTCAAGGTCATCGAGGTCGATCCGGCCCGCGCCGGGCGGGTGGCCGAGGAACTCGATACCGCCATCGTGCTGATCGGCGACTGTGCCGACGAAGACCTGCTGCACGAGGAAGGGATCAATGAAACCGATGTCTACTGCGCGCTGACCAACGACGATGAGGCCAATATACTTTCGTCCATGCTGGCCAAGCGGATGGGGGCCGACAAGGTGATCACCCTGATCAACCGGCCGGCCTATGTCGATTTGGTCGAGTCCGACCGCATCGATGTCGCGGTCAGCCCGCAGCAGGTAACCATCGGCGCGCTGCTCACCCACATCCGGCGCGGGCACATGGTGCGCGTCCATTCGCTGCGACGCGGCGCGACCGAGGCGATCGAGGCGGTGGCGCACGGTGCGCCCGGTCAGTCAAAAGTCGTCGGCAAGCGCATCGAGGAAATCGAGCTGCCGCCGGAGACCACCATCGGCGGCATCATCCGCGGTGAGGAGGTGATCATCGCCCACCACGACGTCGTGATTCAAAACGACGATCACGTGGTCCTGTTCGTGGCCGATCAGCGCCAGATTCGCGAGGTCGAGAAGCTGTTCTCGGTGGACGTGGTCTTCCTGTAATGCGCCTGGCCGCCTATGCCCCGGTGCAGCGGATCGTCGGCGTCCTGCTGCTGTTTATCAGCCTGGCTTTCGTGCCGCCGCTGGTGTTTGCCGTGGTCAACCAGGACGGCGCTGCCATGGCCTTCGTGATCAGCCTGGTGACCGTGAGCCTGACCGGGCTGGGCCTGTACTGGCCGGTTCGCAAAGCCCACCACGACCTGCGTATCAGCGACGGTTTCCTGGTCGTCGTGGCCTGCTGGGCCGCGGTCTGCCTGGCCGGCGCCATTCCTTTTCTGCTGGGTCTTCGCGCCAGCCTGGCCGATGCGGTTTTCGAGTCGACCTCGGGGATTACCACCACCGGCGCAACGGTCTTTTCTGGTCTGGACGTGATGCCGATCTCCATTCTCTGGTATCGCCAGCAGCTGCAGTGGATGGGGGGATTGGGCATCATCATCCTGGCCGTGGCCATCCTGCCGATGCTGCGGGTGGGCGGTATGCAGGTCGCCCGCGCCGAGGCCACCGGGCCGGTCAAGGAGCGGCGCCTGACGCCGCGCATTGCCGAGACCGCCAAGGCCCTGTGGGCGATCTACATCGGCCTGACGCTGGTCTGCGCGGCCGCTTACTGGGCGGCCGGGATGAGCCTGTTCGATGCCTTCGCCCATTCCTTCACGACCATCTCGACGGCCGGGTTTTCGACCCACGATGCGTCGATCGGCCATTTCGACAGCGCCCTGATCGACTGGCTCGTTACCTTTTTTATTTTTGTCGCTAGCCTGAACTTCGGCCTGCACTTTCTCGCCCTGCGCAGGGGCTCTGCCCAGGTCTATCTGAAAGACCCGGAGCTGAAGCTTTTCAGTCTTCTGCTGCTGGTGATTACCGTGCTGATTGCCGTGCTTCTGTGGCATCACCAGGTGCACGACAATATCTGGGACTCGCTGCGCTACGCGGCATTCCAGGCCATGTCCTACACCACCACCACCGGCTTCGGGACCGCCGACGTGTCGGCCTGGCCGGGCACCCTGCCGCTGCTGCTGATCCTGGTCAGCGCGCTGGGCGGCTGCGCGGGTGCGACCACGGGCGGGGTGAAGATCATCCGGGTCTACCTGTTGACCAAGCAGGGGATGAGAGAGCTTCAGCGGCTGGTCCATCCGCGCGCGGTGGTGCCGCTCAAGCTGGGCCGGCGCACGCTGGACCCGGAAGTGGCCAACGCCGTGTGGGGCTTCGTCTCGCTCTATATCCTGTGCATCATCGTCCTGACCCTGATCGTTTCAGGCATAGAAGATGATCTGGTCACCGCCGTCTCGGTGGTGTTTTCGGCCATGAACAACCTCGGCCCGGCGCTCGGCGAGGCCTCGTCGAATTGGAGTACGCTGGCCGACTCGACCAAGTACCTGATGAGCTTCGCGATGTTGCTTGGGCGGCTGGAAATCTTTACCGTGCTGGTGCTGCTCACGCCCAACTACTGGAGGCACTGATCGAGCCATGAAGCCTGAAGTCATCGAGAATCTGATCGCCCAGGGCCGCGACGGCTACGAGGCCCGCCTGGCGGCCGGGCAGGCGCGACTGACCAGCGGCGATCTGGCGCAGGCCATCGTGCACCTGCAAAAAGCGACCGAGTTTCGGCCCGAGCAGACCATGGCATGGCAGGAGCTGGGCAAGGCCAGGCGCGAAATGGAAGACGACGAGGGCGCCCGGGCGGCGTGGTTGCAGGGGCTGAAGGTCGCCGCGGCCAACGGCGACAAGCAGGCCGAGAAAGTCATGGCCGTATGGCTTAAGCGGCTGGATCGCTCAGGCGCTTGAAGCGCGCTACGCGCTGGCCGTCGACAAGCTTGTCGTCGACGAACAAAGACAGTGGCCTGACCCACAGCGCCCGGTCGCCGTAGAGCGGACGGTAGACCACCATCCATTCCTCGGTTTCGCTGTGGCGGGCCAGCTCGATAACCTCGTATTCACCGCCCTTGAAATGACGATAGCGACCGGGCTGGACCGAAGATCGCTTGGCGTTTTCGCTGGTTTTCACGGCGTCGGATCGGGCCTGGAGCGGCTGGCTTTAGCGAACGTGCTACATTCTAAAGCCAGTAAAGATAGCAGATTAGGCGCGACCGCACGACCAGGCTCCGCGGCGCGTCGAGCAGGGGGAGTGGGGTGAGCGTATTTTCCCAGCATCGAAACACACACGCGCCGTATCGGTTGCTGCGGCCATGGGTGTTTCTGGTCGTCGGGACTGCGAGCGCGAACCTGGCCGGCCACGCCGGCGCGCAGACGGGTGCTGAGACGAGCCTGAGCGTGCTGGCTGGCGACCACCCGCTGCTGATCGCTGTGGTCTTGCTTGCCCTGGCCGGCCTGGTGGTGCTGGCGGGATTGTTGTGGCGCCGCGGCCATGGGCTGCGGCAAAGCAACGCCGAACTCGAACGCGCGCTGGCCGAGCGGGACCGCATGGCCCGCGAGCTGCCGGTGGGCCTGTATACGCTGATCGACTCGCACGACAACGCCTTTCGCATTCACAGCATAAGCGCTCGGGCGCTGGAGCTGCTCGGGGTCACGCGCACGGCGGTCATGGCCGATGCTCGGGCAGCTTTCGCCAATATTCACCCGGACGATCGCGAACGCGTGCTCAAGCTCAATGACCAGGCCCTGCGAGATCAGTGCCCGTTCCGGGTCGAAGCTCGATTCCAGATCGAGGGCCGGCTGCGCTGGCTGAGGATCGAGTCGCGCGCGCGTTCTTTCGGCGCTTACTCAGAGTGGGCCGGCTACATCGTCGATGTGACCGACCGCCACGAGGCCGAGTCGCGTTTCCAGATGCTTTTCGAGCAAAGTCCGCTGGCGATCATGCTGCACGATGTAGACACCGGCAAGGTGCTGGACGCCAACCGCGCAGCCTGGGAATCCTACCGGCTGGATTCGCTCGCCGAACTGCAGGAGCGCAAGCTGTGGGCCGGGCCGCCCTACTCGGAAGCCGAGGCCATGGCCAAGATTCGGGCTGCCGCCCAGGGCCGGGTCCAGCGCTTCGAATGGTGCAGCATCAACGCCCGGGGCCAGCCGTTCTGGGAGCTGGTCAGCCTGATGCCGGTGGTGATCGAAGGCCGCCTGCGGGTTTTTTCGACCGCCATCGACATCACCGCTCTGCGCGCCGCCCAGCAGCGTTTCCGGGCCATATTCGAGCAGTCCCCGGTCTCGATTCTGGTCCAGGACGCCGTCAGCGGCGAGTTGCTCGACGGCAACGAGCAGAGCTGGAAGGTCTATGGCTTCGACTCGTTCAAAGCCCTTCAGCAGGCGGCGGCGGCCGGTCAGCTAAGCCTGACCCATGACGGTCGGAGCGGGCTTGAAAGAATGCACGAGGCGGTTGCAAGCGGCGGCGGGCGCCTTGAATGGCCGTCGCGCCACGCCGATGGCCGCACGCTGTGGTTTGACGTGACGCTGACGCCGATCGAGCTGGAGGGCCGCGCCTGCGTTCTGGCGGTCTGTCTTGACGTGACCCAAAGACGCGAAACCGAGCAGCGGCTTCGCGACAGCGAGGCGCGGTTCCGGCGGGTGCTGCAGGATATCGACGGCGTTGCCGTTCAGGGTTATGGTCTGGACGGTTCGGTGCACTACTGGAATCGCGCCTCCGAAATCCTGTACGGCTACAGCGAGGCCGAGGCCCGGCAAAGCAACCTGCTCGAGCTGATCGTCCCGCCGGAAATGCGCGCAGCGGTCAGCGCCGACCTGCAGCGCGTGGCCGAAGGCGGCGAAATCGGCAACGGCGAGCTCGAGCTGATGCGCAAAGACGGCAGCCGGGTGCCGGTGTATTCCAGCCATACCGTGCTGCGGCCGCCGAATTCGGCGCCGGAGCTGTTTTGCGTCGACATCGATCTGAGCGAGCGCAAGGCCCACGAGCAGGCGCTCAATCGGATGGCCAACTACGACAGTCTCACCGGTTTGCCGAACCGGCGTCTGATGGGCGAGTTGATCGAGCAGATGATGGCCCGGTCCCGGCGCAGCCAGAGCATGTTTGCCTTGTGCTACCTGGATCTCGACGAGTTCAAGCCAATCAACGATCGCCACGGGCACGATGTGGGAGACCAGGTGCTGGTGTCCATTTCCAGTCGCCTGCGCCGGCTGGTGCGCGGCAGCGACCTGGTGGCCCGACTGGGCGGCGACGAGTTTGTCGTTGTCCTGGACGGCGTCGGCGATGGCCCGGAACTGGATCGGCGGCTCGGGTTTTTGCTCGAAGGCGTGGCGCGCCCGGTCAAGGTCGATCGTCGGCAGCTACAGGTCCACGCCAGCGTCGGTGTGACCCTGTACCCGCTCGATCCCGGGGATCCGGACACGCTGCTGCGGCATGCTGATCAGGCCATGTACCGGGCCAAGGCCCAGGGTCGCAACCAGTACAGCCTGTTCGATATCGAGCTGGAGGCCAGCGTGCAGCGCCGGCGCGAACGTTTGCTGGCCATAGAACGTGGCCTGGATGAGGCCCAGTTCCGGCTGCACTATCAGCCCAAGATCGACCTGGCCAGCGACCGGGTGGTCGGGTTCGAGGGCCTGGTTCGCTGGCATCGCCCGAACGGCGAGGTGCTCAGCCCGATGTGCTTCCTGCCCGACCTGGACCGCAGCGACCTGGAGCGGCGCTTCGGCGAAACCATGATCCGGCAGGCCGTGGTCCAGATCAAGGCCTGGTCGGCTGCCGGCCTGGAGGTGACCGTCAGCGTCAATGTGTCTGGTCCCCACCTGCTCAGCGAAGGCTTTGTCGCCAACCTGGCGGCCCTGCTGCAAGAGCACGCCGACTGCCCGCCCGATCGACTGGCGCTGGAAATCGTCGAAAGCGCCGCGGTCAGCGACCTTGAGCGCGCCGTGGCGGTGCTCAAAGAGGTCCGGGCGCTCGGCGTCCAGGTCTCGCTGGATGATTTCGGTACCGGCTACTCGTCGCTCAGCCATCTGCGCTCGCTGCCGGTCGACGAGGTCAAGATCGACCAGAGCTTCGTGCGCGACATGCTCGACGACATCAACGACCGCAACATCGTCCAGAGCGTGATCAGTCTGGCGGCGGCCTTCAGTCTGCGCGTGGTGGCCGAGGGCGTGGAAACGCCAGACCACGTCGAAGCCCTGCGCCAGCTGGGCTGCGGGCTGGTTCAGGGCTACGCTTTCGCGCGCCCGATGGCGGTGGACGAGGTCCTGGACTGGGTCAAGGCTCAGTCGTCGTCGACCAGTTCATAGGCGCCGTCGGCATCGTGGGTCTCGCGCCCGGTGACCGGGGGATTGAAAGCGCAGATCAGGCGCATGTCAGCGCTGCCGCCTCGCAGGATATGACGGTCGTGCTGGTCCAGGGCATAAATCACCCCGTCGTGAATCGGGTGGATTTCG
>JBMCIV010000022.1:0-9932 GCA_048616735.1 Wenzhouxiangella sp.
CCACCAGCCCGGCCAGCAGGGTAAAGGCAAACACCACCTGGGCGGCGCGACTGACCTGGTCGATGATCTCGCCGACGCGCTCGATGAGGGCGCCCACGTCGATGATCGACAGGTTGGGCAACGCGCGGGTCACGGCGCGCAGATCGGCCTGCTGCGGATCGGCCAGGTAAAAGCTGGCGATGTACTGGTGCGGCAGGGTATCGGCAGCTTCGGGCGTGAGCAGGATGAAGAAGTTGACGTTGAACGAATTCCAGTCGACTTCGCGGATGCTGGTCACGGTGGCGCTGAAGCGACTGGCGCCGGACTCGAAGGTCAGCTCGTCGCCGAGCCCGACCCCGAGGTTGTCGGCCCACATCTGCGCCAGCGAGACTTCGCCGCGCGCCTCGGGCGAGAAAAACGCGCCGGCGACGATTTCGTTGACCGGCGGCAGCGCGTCGATCCAGGAGACGTTGACCTGCCCGGCCATGCGGTGATCCGGCGGCCGTTCGCCGTTGACGGCGACCAGGTTGGCGTTGGCCATGGGGCCCAGCTGGAGATTCTGTGCGCCCTGCTCGACCAGTGCCCGGCGCGCCTCATCGACCTGCTCGGGCTGGATGTTGATGATGAAATGATCGGGCGTGTCCGGCGGCAGGCTGCCGCGCCATTGTTCCATCAGCTCGGCCCTGACCACCACCAGCAACAGCAGCGCCATCAGCCCCAGGCCGAGCGCCGTGACCTGGACGATGCCGCCGCCGCGTCGCCGCTGCAGGCCGGCCAGGCCAAACCGCCAGGACGCGCGCGCGCGCCGCGCCAGCAGGCCCGAGCCGAGCATCGCCAGCCAGCCGGCCAGGGCCAGGCTGGCCGCCAGCGCGGCGCTGCCGCCGAGCACGATCGCGGCCAGCCGGGCGTCTCCCAGCTGCACGATCGGAATGGTCAGCGCGCCGGCCACCGGAATCAGCCACAGCAGACCCGACAACCCCGGCCGGGCGTCGAGCGAGCGGTTGAGGATGCGCATGGTCGGCACTTTGCGCAGGCTGAGCAGCGGGGGCAGGGCGAACCCGGCGGCCAGCAGCAGGGTGAACAAGCCACTGCTCAGTACCGGCCAAAGACGAGCCGCGGGCAGGGCGGTCTCGGGGCCTTCGGCAAGAATCTCGGCGATCAGACCCTGGGCCAGCCAGCCCAGCGCGCCGCCGACGGCGATCGAGGCCAGCACCAGGTACACCAGGAGCAGGCTCAAGGCCCGCAAGATTTCGCCCGAACTGGCGCCGAAGGTCTTGAGCAGGGCCACCAGGTCACGCTGGGCGGCGGCAAAGCGTAGGGCCGCGAGCAAAATGGCGACCGCGGCGAGGATGACCGCGGTCAGCGCGGCGATGCCGAGAAAGCGCCGGGCCTGGGTCAGGGCCAGACCGGTTCGGTCCTCGGCATCAGCCACCGTGATCAGGCGCTGACGCTCTTCGCGCTCTTCGCCGAACCACTGCCGGAACTGCGCCAGGGCGCGCTCCTCGCCGGCCAGCAGCAGCCGGTAGCGGGCCCTTGAGCCCGGCCCCAGCAGTTCGCTGGCGAGCAGGTCATCGAGATGCATCATCAGGCGCGGGGCAAAACTGAAGCCGCCGCCGGCGCGATCGGGCTCGTAGGTCAGTATGGCGTCCAGCGGAACGCTCAGCGAACCGATCTCGGCCACCTCCCCGAGCGTTGCCGCCAGGGCGCGCTGGGCGCGCGGGTCCATCCAGGCGCTGCCGCGCGGCGGGCCTTGCGCGCGCGCCTGGTCCTCGGCGCCCGAGTCGGTGGCAATGCGCAGCTGACCGCGCAGGGGGTAGGCGTCGCTGACCGCCTTGACGTCGACCAGCTGGCTTTGCTCGCCGACGAACAGGGCGGTGCTGACGCTGATCAGCTCGGCCGTCTCCAGTCCCAGCGACTCGGCCTGGTCGAAGAACCGCGGCGGGATGCGCTCGCGGCCGGCGACCACCAGATCGGCCGCCAGCGCTTCCCCGGCCTGGCGCTCGAGAGCCCGTCCGACTCGATCGGTAAAGCTGCCGACCGCGACCAGGGCGGCGGTGGCGACGATCAGCCCGGCGGCCAGGATCAGCAGGGCGCCGGAACGACCCTGGCGCAGCAGCAGTCGCGCCGAAAGAGCAAAAGCGTTCACTTGGGCCCTAGCCGCCCTCGACCAGCTGAAGTCGCCGATCGGTGGCCGCATGGGTGCAGCGCACCAGGCGACCGTCCTCGATTTCCTGAACCCGGGCGCAGCGTCTGGCCAGGCTCGGGTCGTGGGTCACCAGCACCAGCGCGGTGCCGTGATCGCGGTTGATGCCAAACAGCAGATCGGCTATGGCCTGGCCGGTGTGGCGATCCAGGTTCCCGGTCGGTTCGTCGGCAAACAGGATGTCCGGGCTGCTGGCGAACGCGCGAGCAATCGCCACCCGCTGCTGCTCGCCGCCCGACATCTGGCGCGGATAATGCTGTACGCGGTGCCCAAGCCCGACCTGTTTCAGGGCATTGAGGGCTTTTTCGCGCGCCGGCTCAAGCCCGGCGATTTCCAGCGCCAGCATCACGTTTTCCAGCGCCGTCAGGCTGGGCAGCAGGTGAAAAGACTGAAACACGAAACCGACTTTTCGCCGCCGCAGACGGGCGCGCGCATTTTCGTCGAGCCGATTGAGCTTCTCGCCGGCCAGCCAGACCTCGCCGCCGGTGGCGGTTTCCAGTCCGGCCAGCAGGCCGAGCAGGGTGGTCTTGCCGGAACCCGAGGCGCCGACGATGGCGAGCGTTTCTCCAGTTTTCAGGTCGAGGCTGATATCGTTGAGGATATCGAGCTGGCCCCCCGGGGCCTGAACGGAAAAGCGTACCTTGCGGCAAACCAGAATGGACTGACTTGAAGTGCTCATAAATTGTAGAAACGCTCTGTGTGCCGGCCTGCTGGCGCTGCTCGCGGCCGGCCTGACCGCGTCGGCCGGGGCCGCTGAAAGACTGCTGATTATCGGCGATAGTCTGTCAGATGCCTACGAGATGCCGCGTGAATCGGGCTGGGCGTACTTGCTCGGCCAGCGCCTCGGCGACGACTACGAGGTCATCAACGCCAGTATTTCCGGCGAGACCAGCGCCGGCGGCTTGACCCGGCTCCAGAGTTTGCTCAAGCGCCACGAGCCGGACCGGCTGTTGATCGTGCTCGGCGGCAACGACGGTCTGCGCGCGCTCAATCCCAGCCAGCTGCAGTCCAATCTCGACGCCATGATCGCCCAGTCGCAGGCGGCCGGGGTGGACGTTGCGCTGATGCAGATTCGCCTGCCGCCCAACCTGGGCCCGGCCTACTTGCGGCGCTTCGAGGCCGTCTACCCGACCCTGGCCGAGCGCCACGGCGTCCCCTTGCTGCCGTTTTTTCTCGAATCCCTGTTTGAGCGGCCCGGTATGATGATGGACGATGGCATTCACCCGAGCGCGTCTGCCCAGCCGCTGATGCTCGAGCAGATCTGGCCGGCGCTGCGGCAGTGGCTGGACATGGATTCAACGTCGACGTCCGGATTGAACTAAAATGTCCGGACAAATTCTCCTCACTGGATAGTCGCCCTATGAGCGAACGAGAGATCATGGAATACGACGTGGTCGTGGTCGGCGCCGGACCGTCCGGGCTGGCGTGCGCGATCCGCCTCAAACAGATCAACGCCGATCTCAACGTCTGCGTGATTGAAAAAGCCTCGGAAATCGGGGCTCAGATTCTGTCCGGCGCGGTCATAGAGCCGGAACCGCTCGATGAACTGATCCCCGGCTGGCGTGAAGACCCGCCGCCGATCTGCGTACCGGCCAGGCGCGATGAATTCCTGCTGCTGTCGAAGACCGGCAAGCGCAAGCTGCCCACGCCGCCGCAGCAGAACAACCTCGGTAATTTCATCGTCTCGCTGGGCGCGACCTGCGCCTGGCTTGCGCCCAGGGCCGAGGCGCTGGGCGTGGACCTCTTTCCCGGCTTTGCCGCGGCCGACCTGGCCTACGACGAGCAAGACGCCGTGTGCGGCGTGATCGTCGGCGATATGGGCGTTGACCGCCAAGGACGCGAGAAAGACAGCTACGTCCAGGGCATCGAGATTCGCGCGCCGGTGACGGTACTGGGCGAAGGCTGCCGCGGTCATCTGAGCAAGCGCGCGATCGCCAAGTACGGGCTCGACCGCGACAGCGACCCGCAGACCTATGCCATCGGCATGAAGGAGCTGTGGCAGCTGCCGGCCGGGCGCGTCGAGCCCGGCCTGATCCAGCACAGCGTGGGCTGGCCGCTGCCCAAACCGGTCTATGGCGGCAGTTTCGTCTACCACCTCGACAAGGATCGGGTCGCCGTTGGCTTTGTCTGCGCCCTCGACTACCAGGACCCCAAGTTCACCCCTTTCGAGGCCTTTCAGCAGTTCAAGCACCACCCGTCCATGCACGCGCTGCTCGAAGGCGGGGAAATTCTCTCGGCCGGCGCGCGTGCCCTGGTCGAGGGTGGGTACCAGTCGCTGCCGCGCGTGGAAATGCCGGGCGCGCTGTTGGTTTGCGATGCCGCCGGGCTGCTGAACGTGCCCAAGATCAAGGGCACGCATCAGGCCTTGCGCTCGGGCATGCTGGCCGCTGAGCATCTGGCCGAAAAGCTCAGCAGCGAGGGCTTCGATGGCCGGCTGCGGCAATCCGCGGTGGTGGCCGAGCTTAAGAAGGTTCGCAACATTCGACCGGGCTTTCAGAAAGGGCTGTGGCGCGGCATGACCACCGCCGCGATCGAAACCGCCACCGCCGGCAAGCTGCCGCGCACGCTGAGCAACCACGCCGATCACGCCCAGTACCGCAAGCTCGACCAGGAAGGCTTCGAATATGACTGGGTCGAGCGTGACCTGCCGCCGCGCGACCGCCTGGCCTCGGTCTACTTTGCTTCGACCGAGCACGACGAAGACCAGCCGGTGCACTTAAAGATCATCGATCCCGACGTGTGTTTCTCGCGCTGCGAGACCGAGTTTGGCAATCCGTGCACCCGCTTCTGCCCGGCCAACGTGTACGAGAAAGTCGAAGATGAAAACGGCAAGCGCATTCAGATCAACGCCGCCAACTGCGTGCACTGCAAGACCTGCGACATCGCCGATCCCTACCAGGTGATCAACTGGGTCACCCCCGAGGGTGGCTCTGGACCCAACTACTCCAACCTGTGACTCTGCGCTTTTATCCTGCTTTCGGAGCTCGAGCATGAGCAATACTTTCGGACGCGTGCTGTGCGTGACCACCTTCGGCGAAAGCCACGGCCCGGCGATCGGCTGCGTGATCGACGGCTTTCCCCCGGGGCTGGAGATTAGCGCGGAAGAAATTCACGACCAGCTGATGCGCCGGGCGACCGGGCAGAGTCGCTGGACCTCCCAGCGCCGGGAAGCCGAAGACGTCCAGATTCTCTCGGGCACTTTCGAGGGCCGGACCACCGGTACGCCGATCGCTTTGCTGATCCACAACACCGACGCGCGCTCCAAGGACTACAGCCGGATCGCTGCGCAGTTTCGGCCCGGGCACGCCGACTACACCTACCACCACAAGTACGGCATTCGCGACTATCGCGGCGGCGGCCGCTCCTCAGCGCGCGAAACCGCCACGCGGGTGGCGGCGGCGACCCTGGCCAGGAAGTACTTGAAGCAGCAGCTGGGCGTGGAGATCATCGGCTGGCTGGCGCAGCTCGGAGAAGCGGTTTGCGATGAGCATTTCGATGCCGCGGTGATCGACAGCAATCCGTTTTTCTGTCCTGACGCAGACCAGGTGCCGGTGCTGGAGGACTACATGAAACGGCTGTGGAAATCGGGCGATTCGGTCGGAGCCCTGGTCAAGGCGCGCGCCACCGGTGTCCCGGTCGGCCTGGGGGCGCCGGTTTATGCCAAGCTCGACGGCGATCTGGCCGCGGCCATGATGAGCATCAACGCCGTCAAGGGCGTGGAAATCGGGGCCGGGTTCGGATCGGTGGCCCAGAAAGGCACCGAGCACCGCGATGAAATCACCCCGGCAGGCTTCGAGTCCAACCATGCCGGCGGCGTGCTCGGCGGGATTTCCACGGGTCAGCCGCTGGAGCTGGCGGTGGCCTTCAAGCCGACCTCGTCGCTGCGCCTGCCCGGCCGGACGGTCGATGCGGCGGGCGAGCCGGTCGAGATCGTGACCACCGGGCGGCACGACCCCTGCGTCGGGATTCGCGCCATCCCCATCGTCGAGGCCATGCTGGCCCTGACTATCATGGATCATTACCTGCTCCACCGGGCCCAGTGCGGCGACGTGCCGCCCCAGCAGCCGCGCATTCCAGGCTGAGCCGGGCGCGCGTGCGCGATCCCGGCTTGCTGCGACAAACTGCGGCGATCTGCGTTAATCTCGCGGATGGCGCGGTTTTGTTCGCGCGATCCCTTATTCAATCCGACGCTTGAGGAGTTGCTATGACATCCCGCAAAGACGGCTATCGCGTGGCCGTGGTTGGCGCCACCGGCGCGGTCGGCGAAACCATGCTCGAGATCCTGGCCGAGCGCAAATTTCCGATCAGCGAGATCGCGGCGCTGGCCAGCAGTCGATCGGTGGGTCGGGAGGTCAGCTTCGGTCGCAAGTCGCTGATCGTCGACGACCTGGCGACGTTCGATTTTTCCGGCTGGGACTTCGCGCTGTTTTCAGCCGGCGGTTCGGTGTCGGCCGAGCACGCCCCGCGTGCGGCCCAGGCCGGGTGCACGGTCATCGACAATACCTCGCACTTTCGCCTCGATCCGGCGGTGCCGCTGGTGGTGCCCGAAGTCAACGGCGCGGTGCTGGATGATTTCTCCGGCGGCGGCATCATCGCCAATCCCAATTGCTCGACCATCCAGATGCTGGTCGCCGTTGCGCCCATTTACCGCCGTTACGGCATCCGTCGGATCAATGTCGCCACCTACCAGTCGGTCTCCGGGGCCGGCAAAAGCGCCATGGAAGAGCTCGGTCGGCAGAGCGCGGATCGCTTCAATTTTCGCGACCCCGAGCCCAAGGCCTTCGCGGCGCCGATCGCTTTCAACGTGATCGCCGAAATCGACGTCATCGAAGACAACGGCTACACCAAAGAAGAAATGAAGATGCACAACGAGACCCGTCGCATCTTCGATGACACCGACATCGCGGTCAACGCCACCGCCGTGCGGGTGCCGGTCTTCGTCGGCCACGGCGAGGCCGTGCACCTGGAAACGCGCGATCCTTTCAAGCTCGATGAGGTGCGCCAGATCCTGGCCGACGCGCCGGGCCTGCAGCTGGCCGACGTGCCCGAACGGATCACGCCGCTGACCCACGCGGCCGGAAAGAACGAGGTTTTCGTCGGGCGCGTTCGGCGCGACCTGTCGCATCCGCAAGGGTTGGATCTGTGGGTGGTGGCCGATAACGTGCGCAAGGGCGCCGCGCTGAACGCCGTCCAGATTGCCGAGTACCTTGCGGCCCGGCGCTGAACGCAGCCTCCGGGCCAGCGCCGTCGCGCTGTGCCGGCGGCAACAGGATTGCTATACTCCGGGCTTCTACCGGCTGGTCTGCAGATGAGGGTTTCCGCACAATGAGCAATGCCACTGCAAAAATTGGCGGCCCGGCCGCGCTCGCCGCGATGCTTTTGCTGTGTCAGACGGCGCTTGCCGGCCTCGGGCTGGGCGAGGCCCGCGTGGAGTCCTTCCTGGGCCAGGAACTCGATGTGCGCATCGCGCTGCTGCAGTCCGGCGACACCGATCTTGATTCGCTGGAAGTGTCCGTGGCCTCGGCCGAGGACTACGCCCGGCTGGGCGTGCCGAGCGAGGCGCTGGCGCTGGGTTTGAGCGCGGCACTGGATTTGAGCGCCGAGGCGCCGATGATTCGCTTGCGCTCAGAGCGAGCGGTGGCTGAACCGTTTGTGCAGGTGCTGATCAACGCGCGCTGGGCCAGCGGCCGCTTGCTGCGCGAATACACGCTTTTGATTGACCCCCCGTCGGTTCCCGTCGCGCCACCGGTGCGCCGGGCCGAAGAACAGGCCGCCCCGGCACCCGATCCCGCGCCGGAAGACGCCGACGCTGCCGCACAACCGCGCGCGCAGGCCCGGCCTTCGCCGACGCCTGCCCAGACCGAATCCCAAGCCAGCGATCCGGCGGCTTCGGCGGTTCTGGTCGAGCGCGGCGATACGCTCTGGTCGATCGCGGCCGCGTGGCGGCCGGACGACGGTTTGACCATGGAGCAGGCCATTCTGGCCATCTTCGAGCGCAACCCCGATGCGTTCATGGACAACAACGTCAACCGCTTGCGCCGCGGTGCCCGCCTGGCCCTGCCGCGGGCCGATGCCGCGCGCGCCATCCCGGCGGCCGAAGCTGAGCGCCGTTTTCGCGAGCAGAATCAGGCCTGGCAAGCCGGCCGCGCGATTCCGGCGGCGGATGTTCCGGCGCCGATCGAGGAGGCCGTTGCCGAGCCGGTTGAGCCGATTGAGCCGATTGAGCCCGACCCGGCCGTCGCCGGGCCCGACGCCGAAGCCCCGGAGCCTGAAGCGGTCGGTGCAGAAACGGCCGAAGATGCGCCGGCCGAAGAGTCCGCTGCGGTTGCGTCCGAAGAGCAAGCGCCGGCCGAGCCGGCCCCCCTGGCGCGACTGGAGCTGGCGCCAGCCGACGAGGACCTGGCCGCGGAGGCGGCGGCCAGCGACGCTGAACGACAGCGCCTGGGCGAGCGGCTGGCAGAGCTGGAGTCGGAGATGGCGCTGGACGGCCTGCAAAGCCCGCAAACCGATGCCCTGGTCGACCAGATCCGCCAGGCCATCGATTCGGCCGATAGCGGCGGCCTGATGGTGGCCAGCGAGGACCTGGCGACGCTGGAGGCGCAGCTGCGCGAGGCGCGTGAGGCGCGCGCGGCCGAGCAGCGCGCGGCCCAGCCTGCGCCGACGCCTGTCGAGCCCCCGGAGGCGGCGGCGCCCGGACCGCTGGCGACCGCGCCGGCCTCGTTTGGCGAGCGCTGGATGTGGCCGCTGATCGGCGCCCTCTTCGGTCTGGGTCTGCTGGGTGTTTTGGTGGTGATGCTGCGCCGCCGGGCGGCCGCGCGCGATCAGGTCGTGACCGAGGCCGAACCCCGCGCCGCCGCTGCTCCGGCCGCTGCCGGCGGTGTGGATGCTGACGCTGCAGCGTTTGGCGTTGAGCCCGAGCCGGTGCGCTCGGACAGGGCCAAAGAGGAAGAAGCCGCGCAAGCGGCGGCCCTGATGGGCATCCTCGGCCGGGAAGATGAAGAAGAAGCGCCCGCCGAGGCACCGCCGGCGACAAGGCGCGCCGATCGCTCGCCCAACCGGGCAGAGCCTGACCAGGACGAAGACGCGCCCGACCTGGCCCGTTTGTCGGATCGCCTCGATCCCGAAGAGCGTGCGGAAACCTCATCCACGCTGACGAGTGAGGAAACGCTGGCGCTGGAAGACGAAGACATCGAAAACCTGTTTGAGGCCGACGAGCAGGCTGCGGATACAGATCGCCTGGCCGAAGCCGATCCCGGTCCGCTGACCCTGGACTTCGACCTCCCCGAGCAGGATCTGGACACCGCAGAGGGTCGCTCGACCGAAGAGCGTGAACCGGAAGCAACCGACGCGCCGGGTGTGTCCGGCGCGCCCGAGCAGAGCGGACAGGCCGCGGCCGGCCCGCCCCCGGATGAGGATCTGGCGCTGGATGAAGATCGCTTTGAACCGGTCAGCGTGATCGCTCCGCCGGCGCCCGACTCCGACGAGCCCGACTGGTTTGCCCTCGATGAGGCCGAGGAGGTCTCCGATGCTTTGGATCCGGCGACGCCGGCCGGGTCTGGCGACGAACCCGCTTGGCCGGTCACCGAGGCGCCCTCGGAAGACGTCGCCGAAACGCCCGCTCTGGGAGACGAAGACGCCGAGGTCAAGCTGGATCTGGCGCGCGCCTACCTGTCGATGGAGGACCCGGACTCGGCGCGAACCTTGCTCGAGGAAGTTCTGAGCGACGGCTCTCCGGCCCACCAGGAGCAGG
>JBMCIV010000023.1:0-9865 GCA_048616735.1 Wenzhouxiangella sp.
AGGCCGCAGATCACGGCCTGCCGGAGCTGGGCTGGATCGCCGAGATTCCCGCCCTGGAAAGCGCGCTCTGGCAGGCGCTCGATGGCTTGGACCGGGTCACGACGTTTGCCCCGGTAACTTGGGAAAAGTCCGACCCCGGCGCGGAGAGCGTTCGCCTGGTTCTCAGCGACGGTCGCATCCTGCGCGCCGGCCTGCTCGTGGCCGCCGATGGCGCGCGCAGCCGGCTGCGCGCGCTGACCGGGCTGACGGTCGATGAATGGCACTACAACCAGCGCGCCGTGATCGCGCCGGTCTCCACCGCGCAGGAAAATACCGGCCTGGCCTGGCAGCGCTTCACCGAACGCGGGCCGCTGGCCCTGCTGCCGCTGCCCGACGGCCGCTCCTCGGTCGTGTGGTCGCAGCCGGCCGAACGCGCCGAGGCGCTGCAGGCCGCGTCAGTCCAAGACTTTCTCAGCACCATCAACCGCCACCAGGACTCCCCCCTGGGTTCAGTGCTCGATGTTGGTCAGCGCCATGCCCTGCCGCTGGTCCGTCGGCGCGCGCGGCGGCTGGTCCACAACCGTCTGGTGCTGCTCGGCGACGCAGCCCGCTCGGTCCACCCGCTGGCCGGCCAGGGGCTCAACCTGGGGCTGATGGATGCCGCCGCGCTGGCCGAGGTGCTGACGTCCTGGCGTGAGGGTAGTCCGGCCAGCGCGCTTGGCCGCTACCAGCGCTGGCGGCACAGCAACGGCACGCTGATCGGTGGCGGCATCCACGCCATCAACGAGCTGGCTCGCGCCCCCGCCGGCCTGGGCCGCCATCTGCTCGGCGCCGGATTTGGCCTGGCCGGCCGCTTCTGGCCGGCGCGCGAAGCGCTGGTGCAGCGCGCCTGCGGCATCGACAGCGACAGCCCGCGCCTGGCCAGAATCGGACCAGGCGCATGACCCGTGGGCCATGAACAGAAAAATCGTCGTCCCGGTTGCTCTGCTCGCGGTTGCCTGGTATCTCTGGAACCCGCCGCTGGCCGCGCCTCTGGCCATTGAACTCGCCCAAAGGGTCGCGCCACCAACCGGGTTTTCAGCCGCGCTCTCCATCGACCGCGCGCCGCTGCAGCAGAATCTGCAGGATCGGCCGGTCATCCGGGTAGACGACTACGAGCTCAGCCCGATCGCGGATTTTCAGCTCGAAGCCCTTATCCTCGGGCGGCGCGATTATCGCCGCGACGTCGAGGCCCGGCTGGCGCCGATCGATCTGGCGCTTGGCTGGGGTCCGATGGCGCGCGCGGAGATCGTCGATCAGGTCTCCGTTCGCCAGCGCGGTCGCTTTTATTCCTGGCAGGTCGAGGCGTATCCCATCGCGCGGGCGGAAATCATCGCCAACAGCGCCAACATGCACATAATTCCGGCCAGTCCCGATGTCTTTGCCGAACTCCAGCGCGCCGAGCGCGATCGCCGGATCCGACTGCGTGGTTACCTGGTCAACGTCGATCGCGACGACGGCTGGCGCTGGCGCAGCTCGACCACGCGCAGCGACAGCGGCGGCGGTGCCTGCGAGGTCATCCTGGTGACCCTGGCCGAGGTTTACTGAGCGCCCGCGACACGCCGGTTTTATCCGGAAACCAGCGACGCCCGCCCGCGCGCCGTCGCGGCGCTTAAGGCCCCGAGATTGCGCAGTTCGCTCAGGCTGGTCACGCCAGCCTCGGCTTTTTCCAGGCCATCGTCGAGCAGGAAGCGGTGGCTTCTTTCGGCCAGCCTGCTGCGAATATCGTGCGCGCCTGCATGATCGAGAATCAGGCCATATTCCTCGTCGCTGGGCCGCCAGACCTCGAACACGCCGACGCGCCCCTTGTAGCCCATGCCCTTGCAGCTACTGCAGCCGCGCCCAACCCAGATGTGCTCGGGCTCCGACACGTCCACCGCCTTAAGCCAGCGGCGATCACGGTCGGCGGGTGGCTGTTGCTCACAGCAGTCCGGGCAGAGCCGTCGCACCAGGCGCTGTGCGACGACCAGCTGCAAGTTTGACGCGACCTCAAAGTCATCCAGACCATAGTTTCTCAGCACCGTCACGGTATCAACCGCATCGCGACTGTGCAGGGTCGCCATGGTCGCCTTGCCGCCGGCGGCCGCGTTGGCCGCAGCGCGAGCGGACTCGCTCTCGGTCAACTCGCCGATGACCAGGTAGTCCGGATCAAGTCGCAGCATGGCCTGGGCGCCGTGCGGGAAATCCCAGCCGCGTGCGGGGTCGACCGGCATCTGATTGATTCCGGGTATTTCGTATTCCACGGGATCTTCGAGCGTGATGACGTGCTGGTCGGTCATCGTCAGCTGATGCAGAAGCGAATACAGGGTCGTGGTCTTGCCGCTGCCGGTTGGCCCGGCCACCAGCGCCATCCCGCCTACCCCATCAAGCCATGCACGCAGGTACTCAAGCTCGCGCTCGTCCAGGCCAAGGTCGGCCACATCCTGGCGCACACGTTCCGGTGCCAGCAGTCGAATCGCGAGCTTTTCGCCGGCAATACACGGCGCACCCGTGACCCTGACATCCAGGCTGGCCTCGTCCAGGGCATAGCTGAAGCGACCGTCATCCGGACCGTGGCTGGCGACCGGATCGATGCGCGCCAGCGCCCGAAACTGATTGACCAGACGACGCCCGTCATCGCGCTGGAGCTCGGCGACATCCACCATCACGCCGTCGACTCGAAAACGAACGCGATAACGCCCGGCCAGGGGGTCGAGATGAATGTCGGTGGCGCGCGCCGCGATGGCATCCCTCATGGACGCCTCGGCGATGGTTGTTTCGGCCTCTTCGCGCTCGTCGTGGTGATCGCGCAGGGTCTGGCGCAGCCTTGCCGCCAGCTGCGCCTGCATGGTGCGTTCGCTGCCGGCTTTTCCGGTTGTGCGCTCTTTATTCATCATCGTCTCCAAAAAAGTTGAGATGCCGTGCGAATCGACACGAGGTCGTGGAAGCAGCCAATCGGCGCTGACCCGAATCAGTCTGAAGCAAGATCATCGAAGCGCTCGCGGGCGCCTTTCAGCGAGCAGGCACGACCCGCCAGATCGGCCCAGGGGTCGTCGATCTGGGCGAGTCTTCGAAACAGATTGCCGATGTGATATTTCTGCGGACCGAGATCACTGGCTTCCAGTTCGCTCCAGCGCAGCGGCGTGGCCACCGGCGCGCCGCTGCGCGCGCGCACCGCATAAGGCGCAACCGCGGTCTGCCCGTAGGCGTTGCGCTGAACGTCCAGGTAAACTTTAGCGCCGCGCTGGTCCTTGCGTTTCTCGACCGTCATCAGCTCAGGGTTCTCGTTTGCCAGGTGACGGGCCAAGCGATCGCTGAACGCTCGCACCGAGTCGAAATCGGCCTTGCGATCGAGCGGGACCAGCAGATGCAGCCCTCTTGAGCCGCTGGTCTGCACAAACACCGGAAGCCGAAGCTCGTCGAGCAGATCCTTGAGGTGAACGGCCGTTTTCCGGACCTTCGAAAAGTCATCATCAGAGGGATCAAGATCGAAGATCATGCGATCGGGATGATCAGGAAGATCGCTGCGCGCCAGCCCCAGATGCGGCGTGATGCAGGCTTGATTGGCCAGGTAGACCAAGGTGGCGGAATTGTTGGCCACCACGTAATCGACCTCGCCGTCCTGTTTGGCCAGTCGGGCACGCGTTATCCAGTCCGGAAAATAATCCGGCGCGTTCTTCTGGAAGAAATCATCGCCCTCGATCCCGTCTGGATAACGGTGCATGCTCAGGGGGCGATCGCGGTAATATTTCAACGCCACCTTGGCGATGCGCAGGTAGTAATCGATCAAGTCGCCTTTGGTAATGCCGTCAGCCGGGAAAAGCACCTTTTTCAGGTTGCTGATCTCGATGTCGTGACCGTTGATTCGAACGCTGGTTTCGGCCATCTCTTCTCCTCTGCTTCAGCCGGCAGGCTCTTCACGCACCACGTCGGTGGGGTTTTTGTCGCGACGCAGGCCGATAAAGCGCGGGTGGCGCAGCTTGCCCTCGCTGGTCCACTCGGTAAAACCGAACTCGCCGACCAGCTTGGGGCTGACCCAATGGCCGCCGCTCTCGTCCACCTCATCTGAAAATGGACAGGTCTTGCGCTCGAGCTTGTCGAGCTTGCGCCGAAAGCTTTTCAGAAAATCATCATCGTAGCCGGTGCCGACTTTGCCGGCATAGCGAAGCTTGTCGTCGTCGTAATAGCCGACCAGCAGAGCGCCGAAGCCCGCGCGCTGGCCCTGCGGCTCGGTAAAGCCTCCAATCACCAGTTCCTGACCGTTGCTGCACTTGAACTTGAGCCAGTCCATCGAGCGGCTGTGTCGATAAGGCGAGTCGGCGCGCTTGGCGATAACGCCTTCCCAACCCTGCTGACAGGCATAGCGATGGTAATCCTCGCCCGCCTCGTTGCGGTGCCCGGTGTAGCGGATGCGATCACCGAAATCAAACTCGTTTTTCAGCAGCGCCTTGCGCCGGCGCAACGTCAGTGCATCGAGTCGATAACCCTGCAGATAAGGTAGATCGAAAACGTAGAAATACACCTCGACATCGCTGGCCTCAGCCTGCTCCCGGTCGCTGATCTGCATCCGTTCCTGCAGGCGAGCGAAACTGCTGATGCCGTTTTCGAAGGCCACGATTTCGCCGTCGAGCACGAAATCGTCGATCGTCATGTCGGTCAGCGCCTGGGCCAGTTCGGGATAGGTGCTGTTGAGCTTCTTGCGGTTGCGGCTCATCAAGCGGACGCGATCACCGTCGCGAAAAGCGAGCGCTCTCTCACCGTCGAACTTGGGCTCGAAAATCCACTCCGGACTGGAAAAGTGGTTATACGTCAGCGTCGCCAGCATGGGCGCAAGCCATTCCGGATGCGCCGAGCTTTCCAGCGCCTCGCGCTCGCGCTCATCTAGCGTCTCGCGCCAGTCAGTCATCGTTGCCGTCCTCATCGCTGCTCTCTTCATCGGCGATTTCGTCGATCGTTCGGTGGCTTGCGACGGACTTCGTTTCGGTCGAGACCGGATTGCGCCGTGCATCAGCGTGGTCGTCGTCTATCTTGACCAGAAGCCAGCGTTCATCCTTGCCGCTGTCGGTGCGATGCAGGGCGTAGCCACCGGAAATCTTCTCGCCGTGCAGGTGCACGAGCACGTGGCCCTCGTCGATCGCATCGGTCATGGATCGTTTGCCGTCATTTTTGTCGGTGATGTTTTCGTACGTACCCCGATCCCAGATCAATACCGTTCCGCCACCGTACTGGTCTGGCGGTATGACGCCTTCAAAGTCGGCATAGTCCAGGGGATGATCTTCGGTCGGTATCGCCAGTCGTTTTTCTTTCGGGTCAACGGAGGGACCCTTGGGAATCGCCCAGGATTTGAGGACACCATCGACTTCAAGGCGAAAATCGTAGTGCTGTGTAGAAGCATCGTGCTTCTGGACAACAAACACAGGCTCGTCGGCACGGTTGCGGCTGCCCTTGCCTTCTTTTCCCGAAGGTTCATCGGTGCGACGAAAATCCCGTTTCTGGCGATAATTTTTAGTGGACATCGATATACGCGTGCTTTGGCGAGTGATCATCACCTTATCAAAGCCGCCCTCGCGGCAACGCCGAATACGCTCAAATGGGCGACAAGAAACTGCGATTTCGCGCTTGTCGCTGCGCACGAATTTCATCCGCGCTATCGTGAACCGTATGAGCAACAGCCTGGATCAGTCTGGGCGTCAAATCCGCCACACCGGAGCTATCTGATGAGTGACATTTCCAGCAGGATCAAAGCTGCACTCGAGCGCGAGCCAGAGGTGAACAGCGACCTTGACGAGATCGACGTGGTCGAAAACGACGTCATCGAACTGCAAGGCTGCGTCACCACGCTGGGCGCTAAAAGACGCGCCCTGAGGGTGGCGATGGAGACGACCGAAGACGGCGTGGTCAACGACAGACTGCGGCTGCGCCCGCAGCAGCGACATGGCGATGACCAAATCGCCGCCGCGCTTGACCAGGCCCTGCGCGGCGAAGCCGAGTTCCAGGGCATTACCATCGACAAAGCCGATGAGCAAGCCCGTGAAGCGGCCGGACAGTGCATCGCCTATTCGGTGGACGAAGGCGTCGTTCGCCTCGACGGGGTGGTCGAAAGCCTGAGCCACCGCCGGCTGGCCGAAGTCCTGGCCTGGTGGACGCCCGGTATCACCGACGTCGACAACCGTTTGCGCGTCAAACCGCCTCAGGAAGAAAACGATGCCGAACTCGCCGAAGCCCTGGAGCTGGTCTTCAGCAAGGACCCGGCCCTGTCCAGCCACGAGATCAACGCCCTGGTGCGCGATCGCCGGGTCCGCCTCGGTGGTCGCGTTGCCAGCCAGGCACAGAAACAGCGCGCAAGCGCCGACTGCTGGTGCCTGCCGGGTGTGCACGAAGTTCGCAACGAACTGCAGGTCGTGCCGACGGCCTAAACGGCGCGCGGCGCGGCCGCGTTTTCGAACAAGCCGGGCCCCGCGGGGCTGCGGTTCCGCTTGCGCTTGCGGCACGCGATCACGCCTGACTTGATCGCCGATTTGAACACCGCGTCCTGCGCCCCGAGATAACGGGGAGTTGGCCCGGTTTTTCAATCAGCGAACCCTTGAACAACATATGAAGGCAAATCCAGACCATTCCACGCCAAGCCGCCGTTTTGCTGGCGGCGGTGAGACAAGCGCCTGGCCCGAGGTCGGGGAGCTGAGCTACGACGAGGGCGTGCGGGCTCGCACCGACCACCTGCTTGAGCGGGTGGCCGACGTGGTCCCGCAAGCCGAGTGGCCGTTGCACGCGCCGCTGATTGATGCCATCAATCGACTCAAGACCGAGCGCAACGCGGTGATTCTGGCCCACAACTACATGACGCCCGAGATCTTTCACTGCGTCGGCGACGCCACCGGCGATTCGCTCAAGCTGGCGCAGCTGGCGGCCGCGTCCGACGCCGACGTCATCGTCCAGGCCGGCGTGCACTTCATGGCCGAGACGGCCAAAATCCTGGCGCCGACAAAGACCGTGCTGATACCCGATCTGCGCGCCGGCTGCTCGCTGGCCGCCTCGATCAGCGGCGCCGACGTGCGGCGGATCCGCCAGGCTTATCCGGACTACCCCATCGTCACCTACGTCAACACCTCGGCCGAGGTCAAGGCCGAGGCCGACATCTGCTGCACCTCTTCGAACGCGGTCCAGGTGGTCGAGGCGGTGGCCGCTCAGTGGGGCTCGGACACGGTGATCCTGATTCCCGACGAGTACCTGGCCAAGAACGTCGCCAGCCAGACCGCGGTGCGCATCCTCACCTGGAAAGGCGCCTGCGAGGTGCACGAACGCTTTACCGCCGAGGAAATCGCACAGCTGCGCAGTGAGCACCCCGACGCCATGATCATCACCCATCCGGAGTGTCCACCCGATGTGCTCAAGGCGGCCGATTTTGCCGGTTCCACCGGCGACATGGCGGCGTTCGTCCGCGACCAGGCGCCGCCGACCGCGATTCTGATCACCGAGTGCTCGATGAGCGACAACGTCGCGGTGGAGAACCCCGGCACGCGGTTCATTCGGCCGTGCAATCTGTGCCCGCACATGAAAACAATCTCGCTGGCCGGCATCTACGAGTCGCTGCGCCGGCTGCGGTTCGAGGTCGAGGTTGACCCGGACGTGGCCAAGCGGGCCCGCAGCAGCGTCCAGGCCATGCTTGACCTGCCGCTCGCGGCGAAACCGCCAACATTCGATACCCGCCGGCCGCTCGCCGCGGCGGACTACGTCACGGTCTGAAGCGAAGAATCCTGCATGGACAAAACACCCGTGGTCATCGTCGGCTCGGGGATCGCCGGTCTCTGGGCCGCCCTGCACGCCGCGCCGCTGCCGGTCATTTTGCTGGCCGGCAATACGCTGGGCGCGGACTCGTCGACCGGCTGGGCCCAGGGCGGCATTGCCGCGGCGCTGGATGAGGACGACAGCCCGAGGCGGCACGCCCAAGACACCGTTGCCGCCGGTGCCGGGCTCGCCGACGCGGCCGCGGCCAGACAGCTGGCCGACGCGGCCCCCAATGAGGTGCGGGCGCTGGCCGATCTCGGCGTGGCTTTCGACCGCCGTCCCGACGGCAGCTGGGCGCTGTCGACCGAAGCGGCCCACACCCGGGCGCGCGTGGCGCGGGTCAACGGCGACCAGGCCGGCCAGGCCATCGTTGCGGCGCTGACGCGCTCGGCCCGGTCGGCCGCCCACATCGAGATTCGCGAAGGCTGGTTTGGACGCGGCCTGCTGGGGGGCGGCGGGCACGGCTGCCGGGGCGTGCTGGCACAGGAGCGAACGGGCACCTGGCACGCGATTAGCGCGCGCGCTACCGTCATCGCCACCGGCGGCCTGGGCGGTCTGTATGCCGCCACCACCAACCCGGCCGGCAATCGCGGTCAGGCGCTGGCCTGGGCCGCGCGCCTGGGCGCGCGCATCCGCGACCCCGAATTCGTGCAGTTTCACCCCACCGCCATCGATGTAGACCGCGACCCGGCCCCGCTGGCGACCGAGGCGCTGCGCGGCGAGGGCGCGCGACTGGTCGATGGTCGCGGGCAGCGCTTCATGCCGGCAGTGCATGAGCACGCCGAACTGGCGCCGCGCGACGTGGTGGCGCGGGCGGTACACCGCCAGATCGTGGCCGGACGCGGCGCGCTGCTCGACGCCATAGCCGCGGTCGGCGACGCGTTTCCGGAACGCTTCCCGACCGTGTATCAGGCCTGCATGACCGCCGGCATCGACCCGCGCACGCAGCCGATCCCGATCGCGCCGGCCGCCCACTACCACATGGGCGGCGTGGCCACCGACGGCGACGGCTTCAGCGGCGTGCCCGGGCTGTACGTGGTCGGCGAAGCCGGCTGTACCGGGGTCCACGGCGCCAATCGCCTGGCATCGAACTCGCTGCTCGACGCACTGGTCACCGGCAGACGAGCGGGGCTCAGGATCAAGCGCACTGACTCAAGCCTCGATCTCTCAGACGATCTCTCCGGCGGCCACACCGAAAGGCCCGGGCCAGAGCTATCCGGGCAGCCGCTGCGCCGGCTGCGCCAGGCGATGAGCCGCCACGCCGGCGTCGAGCGCAGTGCCGCCGGCCTGCAGTCGCTGATAGCGCTGATCGACGACCTGATGGTCGAGCACGGCCCCGCCGACGCGCTGGTCGCCGCGCGCTTCGTGGCCGCCGGCGCGCTGTTGCGCGAAGAAAGCCGCGGTGCCCATGCGCGGGCCGATTTTCCGGACCAGCGCAAGCCAGTCGCACATACCGAGCTCGGCCTCGAGCAGCTGAGGCAGATCCAGCCGCAGAAAGCGCGCAAGCGCGGCGCGGCATGATCATCAAGCCAGTTCGTCCGCACCCGACCTTCAGGAGGCTAAGTCCATGAACATTGCCCATCCGCAGCTGCGGCGCGTCGTGACGCTGGCGCTGGCCGAGGACCTGGGTGGCCGCGGCGACGTCACCGGCCAGGCCACCATCCCGGCCCACGTAAACGCGCGCTTCGAGCTGCGCGCGCGCAGCCCCGGCGTGCTGGCAGGCCGCGCCGTCGCGGCCGAGACCCTGGCCCAGGTCGATGCCCGGATCGAGGCCCGGTGGCACCGGGCCGACGGCGCCAGGCTTGAAGTCGGCGACTCCGTCGCCAGCGTGTCCGGCCCGGCGCGCGCCATCCTGACCGCGGAACGAACGGCACTGAATTTTCTCGGTCGCCTGAGCGGGATTGCCACACTGACCCGCGCCTTCGTCGACGCGGTGGCCGGCACGCCGGCGCGCATCGCCCACACCCGCAAGGCCACCCCCGGCCTGCGCGCGCTGGAGGTGGCGGCAGTGGCCGCCGGCGGGGGCGAACCCCATCGTTTCGGCCTCTACGATGCGGTGCTGATCAAGGACAACCACGTGGCC